>NZ_SJWV01000051.1:0-25648 GCF_004352695.1 Escherichia sp. KCJ4928 | reverse complement strand
TGACTCCTTGAGAGTCCTGAAGGAACGTTGAAGACGACGACGTTGATAGGCCGGGTGTGTAAGCGCAGCGATGCGTTGAGCTAACCGGTACTAATGAACCGTGAGGCTTAACCTTACAACGCCGAAGCTGTTTTGGCGGATGAGAGAAGATTTTCAGCCTGATACAGATTAAATCAGAACGCAGAAGCGGTCTGATAAAACAGAATTTGCCTGGCGGCCGTAGCGCGGTGGTCCCACCTGACCCCATGCCGAACTCAGAAGTGAAACGCCGTAGCGCCGATGGTAGTGTGGGGTCTCCCCATGCGAGAGTAGGGAACTGCCAGGCATCAAATTAAGCGAAAGGCCATCAGTCACGATAGCCTTTTTGCGTTGGCGCAGAAAAAAATGCCTGATGCGACGCTGCGCGTCTTATACTCCCACATATGCCAGATTCAGCAACGGATGCGGTTTCCCCAACTTGCCTACTTCCATACGTGTCCTCCTTACCAGAAATTTATCCTTAAGCTCCTCAATAACCATTTTCCTGCTAACTAAATTCATGGTTAAGGTTGCATAATGATACGCAACAAATGTATAACATTTTCTTTACCAAAAGAAATAGATAAAAGCGACCGACAAAAGCATCGGATTACGGCAGGAGACATAATGGCATGGCTGAAAGTACTGTAACGGCAGACAGCAAACTGACAAGTAGTGATACTCGTCGCCGCATTTGGGCGATTGTGGGGGCCTCTTCAGGTAATCTGGTCGAGTGGTTCGATTTCTATGTCTACTCGTTCTGTTCACTCTACTTTGCCCACATTTTCTTCCCTTCCGGGAACACGACGACTCAACTACTACAAACAGCAGGTGTTTTTGCTGCGGGATTCCTGATGCGCCCAATAGGCGGTTGGCTATTTGGCCGCATAGCCGATAAACATGGTCGCAAAAAATCGATGCTGTTATCGGTGTGTATGATGTGTTTCGGATCGCTGGTTATCGCCTGCCTCCCAGGTTATGAAACTATAGGTACGTGGGCTCCGGCATTATTGCTTCTCGCGCGTTTATTTCAGGGATTATCTGTTGGCGGAGAATATGGCACCAGCGCCACCTATATGAGTGAAGTTGCCGTTGAAGGGCGCAAAGGTTTTTACGCATCATTTCAGTATGTGACGTTGATCGGCGGACAACTGCTAGCCCTACTGGTTGTCGTGGTTTTACAACACACCATGGAAGACGCTGCACTCAGAGAGTGGGGATGGCGTATTCCTTTCGCGTTAGGAGCTGTGTTAGCTGTTGTGGCGTTGTGGTTACGTCGTCAGTTAGATGAAACTTCGCAACAAGAAACGCGCGCTTTAAAAGAAGCTGGATCTCTGAAAGGATTATGGCGCAATCGCCGTGCATTCATCATGGTTCTCGGTTTTACCGCTGCGGGCTCCCTTTGTTTCTATACCTTCACCACTTATATGCAGAAGTATCTGGTAAATACTGCGGGAATGCATGCCAACGTGGCGAGTGGCATTATGACTGCCGCATTGTTTGTATTCATGCTTATTCAACCACTCATTGGCGCGCTGTCGGATAAGATTGGTCGCCGTACCTCAATGTTATGTTTCGGTTCGCTGGCAGCCATTTTTACCGTTCCTATTCTCTCAGCATTGCAAAACGTTTCCTCGCCTTATGCCGCTTTTGGTCTGGTGATGTGTGCCCTGCTGATAGTGAGTTTTTATACATCAATTAGTGGAATACTGAAGGCTGAGATGTTCCCGGCACAGGTTCGCGCATTAGGCGTTGGTCTGTCATATGCGGTCGCTAATGCTATATTTGGTGGTTCGGCGGAGTACGTAGCGTTGTCGCTGAAATCAATAGGAATGGAAACAGCCTTCTTCTGGTATGTGACCTTGATGGCCGTGGTGGCGTTTCTGGTTTCTTTGATGCTACATCGCAAAGGGAAGGGGATGCGTCTTTAGTGACGGGTCAGTTGCCAGACGGTATAGCCGGTGCTTGCACCGGCGACATCCCAGGCCAAATCCTTCCAGCTCCAGCCGCTCCCTTCGGGGCGGCTATCCCAAAGTTCTTTTGACGCGCCCAGCCCAACAGAGAACATCAGCCCGAAAGTGGCACTGCGATCGCGACTCATCCCCTGATGCTGTGCATATTCATTTCCGGCGGCGGAAAGCATCGCCGAGGCGATAAAGTGTTGAGCTTTATCCTGCCCGCTCCAGCTATCGTTAGCCATATGGCTGCATCCAGAAAGTAACAATAGCGAACAGACAAAAAGAATACGCAAAACGTGGCCTCCAAAACAAACCCCGTACAGGACGGGGTTGTGATTACAGGATGCGGCTAATTAATCGGTCGATGCGGATACGGCGTAAACGGCGGATGAGTTTACGAACCTTCACCGGATAATCGGCAATACTTTGCAGGTCGCGATAGTGCTTAACGATGGTGGTATGCTCGCGGATCAGCTCCAGTTCTTTCTCTCGCTGCGGCGCAAGCTCCAGTTGTGGATCGTGGATCAAAATGGCGTTTTCCAGATCCAGACGCCAGGCGCGCGGGTTCAGGTTATTACCGGTGATCAACATCCACTTATCATCAACCCACATCCCTTTCAGGTGATAGGTGTTGTCGTCATCTTTCCATAACCGAACCACTAGCTGGTCAGTATTGACGTAATACTGCAAACGGCTCAGGAAACGACGCAGATTGATCTCATAGAGATAAGGCAATGCGCCAATTATCTTGAAAGGTTCATCTTCCGGAATGTAGAAGTCGTTCGCGGTTTTATCACCAACAATAATTTCGACCTTTTTCCCTTCGCGCAGCAACTGGATAATATTGCGCACAAGGATTGCTGGCAGGTTGAAGTATGGCGTACAGATGGTTAGTTTCTGCTCGGCACAAGGCATAAGATGGAAAATGGTCTTGTTCAACAGACTCGATTTCCCCAGCCCCACTAGCGGCGTTACGGAAAGCTGATCGTTGTCGGCATCGCCCTGGAAATGATAAGCGGCATCACGCAGCTCCTGGCGGAACAGACGAATATCGTTCTTGATTTCCGGGCTTTTTGGCCGATTAACATCATCCAGACGATTAACGCCGCGGCCATTCATAATATTCTGTGTAACCCATTCAAACATAATGTCTGACATCTTACGGTTACGGATCAGATGATAACGGTCGTAGCGATATTTATCGTGCTGATGCAGGTAAACATCGTTCAGGCTGGCACCGCTATAAAGTACGCTATCGTCGATGATAAAGCCTTTAAAGTGCAGAACACCAAGGGCTTCACGGGTATTGATTGGAACGCCATAAACCGGAACATCTACGCCCGGATTTTCCTGCGCCATGCGGCAGTACCAGTCAGCGTTAGTGTTAGATGCCGCAGCGCCAATGCGTCCACGTTGTGCACGATGCCAGTCGACCAGCACCCGCACATCCAGTTCCGGACGCTGCCTTTTAGCTTCATACAACGCGTTCAGAATGCCTTTGCCACCGTCATCCTGTTCGAGATACAGGGCGACAATGCAAATGCGCTGCTTCGCGCTGGCTATTTTTTCCAGCAGCGTCTCCCGGAAGTCGGCGGGAGCGTAAAAGAAATCGACATCATCAACTGATTGAGAAATCTTGGGTAGTTGGGCAAGGTGTTGTTGATGTTTATTACGCTTAAATTTTGACAACATCACAGTGCATTTCTTCTCTGTTCATTGAAGGGTCCTCTGTGCAATGCAGACGACATAAGCGGGCAATAATAACACCAGTCCCGATTAAGTGGTCAACATTTCCAGTACCTTACTCATGATTCCTCGCGTTGGGCAAGATTTAGCGTAAGCCCAACGATCCCCTCTTCGAGCTGGATATCAACGTTAAACCCGAGCTTGCGGGCTAGCGCCACCATGCCACGATTGTTTGGCATCGTAATACCATTCAGACGTTGTAGTCCGTGATCTCGCGTATAGGTAATCAACTTTTCCATTAAGCGTCGACCTAAGCCTAACCCTTTGAGATCCGAGCGAACCAGCACAGCAAATTCGGCATCGATGTTATCAGGATCGGAAATCGCACGCGTGACGCCGAGGATCTCTTCCGTTTGATCAATACGTCGTACCGCTACAAACGCCATTTCCCGATCGTAGTCGATCTGTGTCATGTTGGCTAAATCTTCATGGGTAAATTCGTTGATCTCGCTAAAGTAGCGGTAATAAAGATCTTCTTTGGTGACTCGCGAAATGAATTGCTGAAGTTGTGGCTCATCTTCTGGCAAAATCGGGCGGAACAAGCAGCGTTCACCGTTTTTCAATTCTACCCATTCTTCCAGCTGATGCGGATAAGGGCGCACTGCCAGCCGACTCTCGTTATCGCCTTCAAACGGCGAGATATCCAGCGTGACATCCAGCGCGGTAAATTCACTGCCAGAAGCCAGCAAAGGATGAATATCCAGACGCTGAATTTCCGGGCAATCGACAATCAAGTTGGAAACCTGCACCAGAAGCTGGCTCAAGCCTGCAACATCCAATGGGCGTAGCGCACTGCGTGCACGAATCTTTTTACTTTTGATCCCCTGAATAACCAGATAGCGGGCCAGGTTCATGTTCAGCGGCGGTAACGCGACGACGGCTTGATCTTCAGGACGCCACTCCACACCGCCTTCGCCCAGCATGATCAACGGCCCGAAAACCGGATCGTGCTCAACCACAACCCGCAACTCCTGAGCACCAGCACGGTTAGCCATACTTTGCACCAACAGGCCGTGGACCCGTGCCTGCGGCCAGGCCATTTTTACGCGATCGAAAATGGCGTTTGCCGCTTGCTGGACTTCATTGGCTGTACGCAGGTAGAGCATGACGCCCTGAACTTCCGATTTATGTGGAATATCCGGCGAACGCAATTTCAGCGCCACCGGATAACCAATCTGTTCGGCAATATGCACCGCTTCGGTGCTATCGCTGGCAATCCAGGTGGGGAGCGTGTTCATGCCATATGCTTGCAGGATAGGCTGAACTTCATGGGTATCGAGTGACGTTGCTCCTTCGGCAATCGCCTGTTGCAACAGAAGATGCGCTTCTGCGGTATTGGAGGTCAGATTGCTGGGCAACGCCGGCGTTTCGCGTAGTTGCTTCTGATTACGCCGGTACTCCACCATATGCATAAAAGCAGTGATGGTTCCTTCCGGGGTACGGTAGGTCGGCAGCCCGGCTTCGCTGAATAATCGTCGTGCCTCTTGCGAGGAATGTTCGCCACACCAGTTCGTCAGCAGAGAAACATACTTGCTGCGGGGATGATGCTTTACCGCTTCAATTAATACTTGCGCGCTTTCTGTTGCGGGAGCAGCGGCGCTGGGCGAATGAATAACCATCAGCGCATCAAAATCCTGGCTGTGGAGCAGAATGTCCAGCGTTTTAATATAGTGCTCACTGCTGGCGTCATCGCGCAGATCGAGCGGGTTAGAGATTGCCACATGTCCTGGCAGTGCATCGCGCAGTTTCTGGCAGGTTTCTTCGCTTAGTGTTGCCAGCTTGCCATTGCGTGACCATAAGGCATCAAGCGCCAGCGCGGCAGGCGCAGCACCGTTGCTGATAATCATCAACCGGTCGCCACGCAGCGGGCGCATATGGCTAAGGGTTTCCACCGCCGAAAACAGTTCGTGGGTGTCCTGTACCCGCAACAAACCGGCACGCTGAATAGCCGCATCCCACGCCGGATCCATTCCTGCCGTGGTGTTCAACAGACGTTGAGCCGCCGGGCTACGTCCGCTTTTAATCACCAGAATCGGTTTGTTGCGAGAGGCACTACGGGCCGCCGAAACAAAGCGTCGCGCGTCGCTTAACTGTTCGAGATAGAGCAGGATGGCGCTGGTTTTACTGTCGCGTGCCAGATAGTCAAGCAATTCATCAACGTCGATATCCAGGCTGTCGCCGAGCGCAATAAAGTAGGAAAAGCCCATCTTACGCTGTTGCGCCCAGTCGAGGATGGTGTTGGAGACGGCAGCCGATTGCGAAATAAACGCCAGCTTGCCGCGTTTAATCGGCACAGGCGAAAAGCTGGCATTCAGACCTTGCCAGGGAGCCAGTAAACCCAGACTGTTTGGTCCAAGCAGGCGCATGTTATGGCGCAGGGCGCAGGCGCGGAGATCTTCGTGTTGCGATGCCGGGGCGGAAAGAATAATGCAGGTTTTACAGCCTTTCTCGCCGAGCTCTTCCAGAAGAGCAAGATTACGGCTGGCATTGGTACATAAAACCGCAAGGTCGGGTGTAAAGGGCAAGCTGGCAATATCCGGCCAGGCCAACACACCCAACACCGCTTTCCAGGCTGGCGTCACCGGGAGTACCGGTCCGTTAAAGCCTCCCGCCAGCAGGTTACGCATCATCAGGTAACCTGCGCGATTGGGTTTCATCGACGCGCCAATTACCGCTATCGATTTTGGTCGCAGTAGTGCTTCCAGTCCTCGCTGACTCATACCGGTCTCCCGCAGAAGTGACCGAATGATTTTAAACGCTTTCTAACTGTTCTGCTGTGATGCTACCCAGATGTTGCGTTTTTCCTGCCAGATAGCGTGTTTTAAAGCGGGTAAAATGCTCGCCTAACCCTGCTGCCGCCCCGGTATCGCTGGCCATATCTAACAGTGCGATGGCTACCTCGGCAGTACAATATTGGCCTGCAGCCTGGGCTTCACGCAGGCGATAGGCAGAAAGCCGGGAAAGATCGACGGAAATGACGGGAAGATTATCCAGATACGGACTTTTACGAAACATCTTGCGAGCTTCCGGCCAGGTACCATCGAGCATGATAAACAGCGGTGGCTTACCGGCAGGTGGTGTGAAGATCACTTCCCGTTGCTCATCAGCATACGAAGCGGGAAAGACCACCATTGGCTGATAGTCCGGGTTTTGCACCAACTCCAGCAAATCCTGCGAGGGTTCGGTACGCGACCATTGAAACGCAACGGTATCAGGCAAAATATCAGCAATCAGACGCCCGGTATTACTGGGCTTCATTGGCTCGGTGTCGAACATCAGCAAACAGAAGCGACTTTTTGCTTGTGCTGGGGTAATTGTCGAACAGAGACATAATTTCTCTGGCAAAAGACAGCGTTGGCAGCGACGAACGCGATTACCGCGGGCAAGAAAAGGACGTGTTGCGCGCGCAATACGCTCGGCGCGTAACTGGAGAACAGCGTTTTCGGTCATAAGAGAGCGTCGAAAAAACGCCATTGTCGCAGAGGAGAAAACGGGGCACAAGATGCGCCCCGGTAAGATTAAAGAGATTCGTTCAGCCAGCTGTCGAACGGCGCTTTCGGTACTGCGCCATTAAGCATGTCGACAACCTGACCGTTTTTGAAAATCATGATCGTCGGTATACTACGAATTCCAAAGCGACTGCTCAATTCACGTTCAGCTTCGGTATTCACTTTCACAAAGCGCACTTTACCGCTACGCTCTTGCGCGACATCTTCAAAAATTGGTGCGAAATTACGGCAGGGGCCGCACCACGGTGCCCAGAAGTCGATCACCACAGGTAGATCATCCTTCAGCAATTTGTCGAGTGTTTCACCGGTCGCATTAATCACCTCTCCGTCAAACAAGTCGTGACCGCAGCGTCCGCATTTTGCCGCATCTTCGATCCGATCGTCGGGAATGCGATTGATGGCCTGACAATGGGTACAAACGGTATTCATAACTAACCTCGGGATGAGTAAGGAGACTTATCGGCAACGACGCCGGTATGTTTCTAATATGTTACATATTATCGGGGACATTGTTCCAGACAACAATCTGTTTTATTCAATAGGTATGATAGTCGCAGGCTTTGGTACGAAATCATGGCGAACCGCGCGGACTTCGGGTAATCTGCGCGCTTCGCGCAGCGCTGGTGGAGAAAAGCATGAACGATGAAATGAAAGGTAAAAGCGGCAAGGTCAAAGTGATGTATGTCCGCAGTGATGATGATTCTGATAAACGTACCCACAACCCGCGTACCGGGAAAGGGGGCGGGCGTCCAGGAAAATCTCGTGCTGACGGTGGCCGTCGCCCCGCCCGCGATGACAAACAGAGTCAGCCCCGTGACCGCAAGTGGGAAGATTCGCCGTGGCGCACGGTTTCCCGCGCGCCGGGTGATGAGACGCCGGAAAAGGCCGATCACGGTGGCATCAGTGGTAAAAGTTATATTGATCCAGAAGTTTTGCGTCGTCAGCGTGCGGAAGAAACCCGCGTCTACGGCGAAAATGCATGTCAGGCACTGTTCCAGAGCCGTCCGGAAGCGATTGTTCGCGCCTGGTTTATCCAGAGCGTAACGCCACGTTTTAAAGAAGCCTTGCGCTGGATGGCGGCAAACCGCAAAGCGTACCATGTGGTGGATGAAGCGGAATTGACAAAAGCGTCAGGCACGGAACATCACGGCGGCGTTTGCTTCTTGATCAAAAAGCGTAACGGTACAACCGTGCAGCAGTGGGTAAGCCAGGCAGGCGCGCAGGATTGTGTACTGGCGCTGGAAAACGAATCTAACCCGCATAACCTGGGTGGCATGATGCGCAGCTGCGCGCACTTCGGCGTGAAAGGCGTTGTGGTGCAGGATGCGGCACTGCTGGAGTCGGGGGCGGCTATCCGTACCGCAGAAGGCGGCGCAGAGCACGTTCAGCCGATTACTGGCGACAACATTGTTAACGTGCTGGATGATTTCCGTCAGGCAGGTTACACCGTAGTGACCACTTCCAGCGAGCAGGGTAAACCGCTGTTCAAAACCAGTCTGCCAGCGAAAATGGTACTGGTGCTGGGTCAGGAATATGAAGGGTTACCGGATGCCGCACGCGATCCGAACGATCTGCGCGTGAAGATTGACGGTACGGGCAACGTTGCCGGGCTGAATATCTCTGTCGCAACCGGCGTTTTGCTTGGTGAATGGTGGCGTCAGAATAAAGCCTGATAAATCAGCCGGGTGGCAACTCTGCCATCCGGCATTTCCCCGCAAATTTACTCACTCTCTGCCGGTAATACTGGCATCCAGTCAATCGGCGTCTCGCCACGTTGTTCCAGCCACTGATTTGCCAGCACAAAATGGTTGCAGCCAAAGAATCCACGATGCGCCGAAAGCGGCGACGGATGCGGTGCTTTCAGTACATGATGGCGTTGCTTATCTATAATCGCCCCTTTCTTTTGCGCATGTGATCCCCACAACAAAAACACCACGCCTTCGCGGTGCTGGTTAATCAGGCTGATGACTTTATCAGTAAACGTCTCCCAACCGAGGCTGGCGTGGGAATGCGCCTGACCTGCGCGAACCGTCAACACAGTATTGAGCAGCAGAACGCCCTGACGCGCCCAGCTTTCGAGATAGCCATGATTAGGGCGGGTGAAGCCCGGAATAGTATTTTCCAGCTCTTTATACATATTCAGCAGTGACGGAGGAGTGGCGATTCCGGGGCGAACGGAAAATGCCAGCCCATGCGCCTGTCCCGGTCCGTGATAAGGATCCTGGCCGAGAATCACCACTTTAACGTCACCCAACTCGGTAAAGCGGAACGCGTTAAAGACATCTTTTTGTGGTGGATAGATAGTGACGCCGGACTGCCGCTCGCTGGCGACGGTCTGAAGGGTATTAAGAAAATAGGGTTGCTGCTTCTCTTCAGCCAGCACGTCATGCCAGGTTAATTCGTTAGCCATCTCGCTCTCCTGCGAATCTTCAATCCGCCTAGCTTAACTGCTTATTTCTACAGAACAAAATCATGCTCATTTTTTAGACTTAAACGAGTGCAAAAAAATGTAAATTGGTAAAATTTCACACCCGCATAAGTTGATGTAAAACAATAAAATCCATTTGCGACCACAATCGATGTGTGGTTTTTATTGATTTAAATCAAGGAATCAAAGGTTGTTGAGGAGTATATATACACTCAAGCAACAATGGTTTTACCAATTGGCCGCGACAGGCTGAATAAATCAAATAATTTTGCCGGGGAGGCATCACATGATTACAGGTATCCAGATTACTAAAGCCGCTAACGACGATCTGCTGAACTCTTTCTGGCTGCTGGACAGCGAAAAAGGCGAAGCGCGTTGCATCGTTGCAAAAGCAGGTTATGCAGAAGATGAAGTGGTTGCAGTAAGCAAACTGGGTGACATTGAATACCGTGAAGTTCCAGTAGAAGTGAAACCAGAAGTTCGCGTTGAAGGTGGTCAACACCTGAACGTTAACGTTCTGCGTCGTGAAACTCTGGAAGATGCAGTTAAGCATCCGGAAAAATATCCGCAGCTGACCATCCGTGTATCAGGTTATGCAGTTCGCTTTAACTCTCTGACTCCGGAACAGCAGCGCGACGTTATCGCTCGTACCTTTACTGAAAGCCTGTAAGGCTTAAGTAGCAAGTTACTAAGCGGAAGAGGGCGACCTCTTCCGCTTTTTTAATTAATAGAAAATGCGTACCGCGCAATAGATCAGCAGCAGCGCGAGCACGATATTTAACTGGCGACCATACTGGCGAAACAATCGCTGAAACAGATGCCCCGCCAGCGCCCAGCACACATTACCAAACGTCCCAATCATCGCCAGCAAAACGCTGACGCCAACTACCCAGCTTAGCGCCTGTGTTTGCGGCAGAACAAACGTCGACAGTGCCGTAACACCGTACAAAATGATTTTGACGTTCACAAACTGCAAAGCAAAGCTGGCCCAAAAGCTGATTGGTTTTGCCTGAAGTCCGTCTTCCTTTGTTGGGCTGGTGGCGATTTTCCACGCCAGCCAGACAATATATGCCGCCCCCGCCCAACTCAAAAGGTGTACCGCTGCCGGGTCAATCACTGCCAGTGAAAATGAAATGCCCGCACACAGTAACATCACAATCAAAAATCCCAGACTCATCCCTGCCAGCACGCGGGTACTTTGACGAAATCCATGCGACGTAGCAGAGCTAAGGGCGAGAATATTGTTCGGTCCTGGCGTCATGGCGGTAATCAGGGTGTAAGTCCAAAAAGCACTTAAAAGGGTCGGTGTCACTTGTTATCTCCTCTGTTTTGGTAGACAGTACCCGACACGGAACATTTAAAAAAATGAATGTTTTTACATTCTAAATTCGATATTTTCGATAGGTTTGGGGTTATGGATCTGCGCCGTTTTATTACACTTAAAACCGTGGTGGAAGAGGGTTCCTTTTTGCGAGCTTCGCAAAAATTGTGCTGTACACAATCGACGGTGACTTTTCATATTCAGCAGCTTGAGCAGGAGTTCTCGGTACAATTGTTTGAGAAAATTGGTCGACGAATGTGCCTTACCCGCGAAGGAAAAAAGTTGCTGCCGCACATCTATGAACTTACCCGAGTGATGGATACGCTTCGTGAGGCTGCGAAAAAAGAGTCGGATCCGGACGGGGAACTACGCGTTGTTTCAGGCGAAAGGTTGCTCTCTTACCGAATGCCGCAGGTGTTGCAGCGTTTTCGGCAACGCGCTCCAAAAGTGCGTTTATCGTTGCAGTCGCTGAACTGTTACGTGATCCGTGATGCGCTACTGAATGATGAGGCCGATGTCGGGGTTTTTTATCGCGTAGGGAATGATGATGTTCTGAACCGACGAGAGTTGGGTGAACAACCGCTGGTGCTGGTGGCTTCACCGCAAATTGCAGATATCGATTTTACTGAGCCGGGAAGACATAACGCCTGTAGCTTTATTATCAACGAACCACAATGTGTCTTCCGGCAGATATTTGAGAGCACGCTGCGCCAGCGGCGGATCACGGTGGAAAACACCATTGAGCTTATAAGTATCGAAAGCATCAAGCGTTGTGTCGCGGCAAATATCGGGGTCAGTTACCTGCCGCGCTTTGCAGTGGGAAATGAACTTGCGAGTGGCGAATTAATCGAATTGCCTTTTGGCGAACAGACGCAGACCATTACGGCAATGTGCGCTCACCATGCCGGAAAAGCGGTTAGTCCGGCGATGCACACTTTTATTCAGTGTGTTGAAGAGTGTTTTGTGGCTGGATAAAAATAATGCCGGGCTTAAACCCGGCATTGAGATTACTCTTCTGTCGTTTGCGGTGGCACGCCCGTTCCGCTTGGTTTACGGCGCTTACCAATATTTTTGGTATCGCGATGGCGTTTTTTCACTCGCGGCTTCTCTTTCTCTTTAACTTTTTTCTTCTCGGCGCGTTTTGCCAGTACTTTCTTCGATGGCTTGCCGGTCTGCTTCTCGCTTGGCGCACGCGTTTTCGGGCGTAACTCATCAATAACGCGAGCTTTAATTGGCTCTTCAATATAACGGCCAACTTTGCCCAGCAGCAAATGGTCATGGGCTTCCACCAGCGAAATCGCGGTGCCTTTACGACCGGCGCGCGCGGTACGTCCGATACGGTGCAAATAAGTATCGCCACTGCGCGGCATATCGAAGTTAAAGACGTGGCTGACGTCAGGAATGTCGATACCGCGCGCGGCAACATCGGTTGCAACCAGTACGTTTACGCGACCTTCGGTCAAACGCTTGATCGCTTCGTTACGCTTGCCTTGTACCATCTCACCTTCGAGATAGCAGTTGTTGATGCCCGCTTCGCGCAGCCAGTTTGCCAGCTCATGCACACGTTCACGCTTACGCACAAACACAATTGAGCGGGTCGCTTCAGGCTGTTTTAACAGATGCACCAGCAACGCGGTTTTATGCTCAAGATCATCGGCGCGGTAATACCACTGATGAATTTTTTTGCGCTCACGGGTGGACGGATTCGCAGAAACTTCCACCGGATCCTCCAGCAGACGCTCGGCAAAGTCCTGAATCGCATCGCCTTCCAGCGTTGCCGAAAAGAGCAGGGTCTGTTTACGCCAGCGAGTTTCGCCAGCAATATGTTCGATATCCTGAGCAAAGCCCATATCCAGCATACGGTCTGCTTCGTCGAGGATCAGCGTTTCAACCGCGCGGCAATCGAAGTTCTCTTCTTTTATGTATTGCAGCAGACGTCCGGTCGTGGCGACCACGATGTCCTGATTTTCGCTGAACACTTCCGCGTGGTTCATATAGGCTACGCCGCCGGTGATGGTGGCGATATCCAGATGCGTATGTTTCGCCAGTTCGCGGGCATGATCGGCCACCTGCATCGCCAGCTCGCGAGTTGGGGTGAGGATCAAAATACGCGGCGGACCGGATTTCTTACGCGGGAAATCGAGCAGGTGCTGCAACGCTGGCAGCAGATACGCCGCCGTTTTACCGGTGCCTGTCGGCGCAGAACCGAGTACATCACGGCCATCGAGCGCAGGCGGAATGGCGGCAGCCTGAATGGCGGTCGGGCGAGTGAAACCTTTATCCTGGAGGGCTTCCAGCAGGCTTTCGTCGAGTTCAAGTTCGGAAAAAGTCGTTACAGTCATGTTCTACCTCTGTGTGGGGCGCTGATTATAGACGTTACGGCTGCAATCTTCATCTGTTTGTATGGATATCGCTTCTCGGGTATTGTTCTCACCCGGTGCTATCGCCGTTTTTCCTGCAAGGTTTTATTTTCATGTCACAGTCTACATCCGTGCTTCGTCGTAATGGATTTACTTTTAAACAGTTTTTTGTTGCTCACGATCGCTGTGCGATGAAAGTGGGAACGGATGGCATTTTGCTGGGCGCATGGGCACCGGTGGCTGGGGTGAAACGTTGCCTTGATATCGGCGCGGGTAGCGGGTTGCTGGCATTAATGCTAGCGCAGCGAACCGATGACAGCGTGATAATTGATGCCGTTGAGCTGGAAAGTGAAGCTGCCGCGCAGGCGCAGGAAAATATCAACCAGTCCCCGTGGGCAGAGCGGATTAACGTCCATACGGCGGATATTCAGCAGTGGATCACACAGCAGACAGTACGCTTCGATTTAATCATCAGTAACCCACCTTACTATCAGCAGGGAGTAGAGTGCGCGACCCCTCAACGGGAACAGGCTCGCTATACCACTACGCTTGATCACCCATCGCTGCTGACCTGTGCGGCGGAGTGCATTACCGAAGAGGGATTTTTCTGCGTAGTGCTGCCAGAGCAGATTGGTAATGGTTTTACGGAGCTGGCATTAAGCATGGGCTGGCATTTACGTTTGCGGACGGATGTGGCGGAAAACGAAGCGCGACTGCCGCATCGGGTGCTGCTGGCATTCTCCCCGCAGGCGGGAGAATGCTTTAGCGATCGCTTAGTCATTCGTGGGCCAGACCAGAACTATTCCGAAGCGTATACGGCGCTGACCCAGGCTTTTTATCTGTTTATGTAATGATTGCCGGGGGAAAGGATCGACGGACCGGAATGGGTGAGCAGTTCCGGATAATCCAGCGTGAAATGCAGGCCACGACTCTCCTTGCGCATCATCGCACAGCGAACAATCAATTCCGCAACCTGCACCAGATTACGCAGCTCCAGCAAATTATTTGAGACGCGGAAATGGGCGTAATATTCGTCTATTTCTTGTTGGAGCATGGTTATCCGCCGCAGGGCGCGTTCCAGGCGCTTCGTTGTGCGCACAATGCCAACGTAATCCCACATAAACAGCCGTAGCTCGTGCCAGTTATGCTGAATTACTACCCGTTCGTCAGGGTTCTCAACGCGGCTTTCATCCCACGGCGGTAACGTACTGACGCCGTGGGCATCAGGCATACGTCTGGTGATATCTTCTGCCGCCGACCAGCCATAGACCAGACACTCCAGCAATGAATTCGAGGCCATGCGGTTAGCGCCGTGTAAGCCGGTATAACTCACCTCGCCAATGGCATACAAGCCCTCGACGTCCGTACGCCCATGATCATCAACCATTACACCACCGCAGGTATAATGTGCAGCAGGCACAATCGGTACCGGTTCTTGTGTGAGATCAATCCCCAGCCCGAGCAATTTTTCATAAATCATCGGGAAATGCTGGCGAATAAAATCGGCGGGCTTATGGCTGATGTCGAGGAACATACAATCTGCGCCGAGGCGTTTCATTTCATGGTCAATGGCGCGGGCGACAATATCGCGCGGGGCCAGTTCGCCGCGCTCATCAAAATCGGGCATAAAACGCGTGCCATCCGGGCGCTTGAGATAAGCGCCTTCGCCGCGCAGTGCTTCCGTTAACAGGAAATTGCGTGCCTGTGGGTGATACAGTGCGGTAGGGTGGAACTGATTAAATTCGAGATTGGCAACCCGACAGCCTGCGCGCCACGCCATAGCAATGCCATCGCCAGAAGAAATATCCGGATTGGTGGTGTACTGATAAACCTTCGACGCACCGCCGGTTGCCAGTACCACTGCTTTTGCGTGGCAGGTTTCCACCGTTTCTTTATTTCGGTTCCATACCCACGCGCCAACAACCCGTCGCGTGCCCGGGAGGCCAATTTTGTCAGAAACAATCAGATCAACTGCGTTGCTGCGCTCCAGCACACGAATATTCGGATGGTTCTGCGCCTTGCTCACCAGCGTGGATTGTACTTCTCTACCGGTGGCGTCGGCGGCATGAAGAATACGACGGTGACTATGTCCACCTTCACGGGTCAGATGGTAGCTTTCTTCGCCATTCGGTTGAACGTGGGTATCAAACAAAACCCCTTGGTCAATTAACCATTGCACACAGGATCGTGCATTGCTGGCGACAAATTCAACTGCATGGCGATCGCAAATACCAGCCCCGGCAATCAATGTGTCTTCCACATGCGAGTCAATGCTGTCAGTTTCATCAAACACGGCGGCAATACCGCCCTGGGCATAAAATGTTGAACCTTCCGTTACCGGGCCTTTACTTAGAACGATGACCTGATGCTGGTCAGCCAGGCGTAGCGCCAGTGAAAGTCCGGCTGCGCCGCTACCGATAATCAACACGTCACATGAATGTTCTGGGAGAGTATTCATTTTCTTTGTTTAATTTACTAAACACCGTTTGGTCAGCATAGCATCATGTTGTGCGAATAAACACCTGCTATTTTAATATTTGTTACAGTGGCTAAACACGCTGACGCAGGGCGGCGAGAAAAAGAGAAGTTACTGGCTGGTGGAGGATTAGGTGGTGAAATAAAAAGGCCGTTGGGTTACTCTTCAGGCAGTTAAATGGGCATTTCTACACAGATAATGCGATGTTCAGATTCTGTAGACTTATAATGATAGATAATGATCCGTCTACAGCATGACAAACAAAAACAGATGCGTTACGGAACTTTACAAAAACGAGACACTCTAACCCTTTGCTTGCTCAAATTGCAGCTAATGGAGTGGCGTTTCGATAGCGCGTGGAAATTTGGTTTGGGGAGACTTTACCTCGGATGAGCGAGCAGTTAACGGACCAGGTCCTGGTTGAACGGGTCCAGAAGGGAGATCAGAAAGCCTTTAACCTACTGGTAGTGCGCTATCAGCATAAAGTGGCGAGTCTGGTTTCCCGCTATGTGCCGTCGGGTGATGTTCCCGATGTGGTACAAGAAGCTTTTATTAAAGCCTATCGTGCGCTGGATTCGTTCCGGGGAGATAGCGCTTTTTATACATGGCTGTATCGGATTGCTGTAAATACAGCGAAAAATTACCTGGTTGCTCAGGGGCGTCGTCCACCTTCCAGTGATGTGGATGCCATTGAAGCTGAAAACTTCGAAAGTGGCGGCGCGTTGAAAGAAATTTCGAACCCTGAGAACTTAATGTTGTCAGAAGAACTGAGACAGATAGTTTTCCGAACTATTGAGTCCCTCCCGGAAGATTTGCGCATGGCAATAACCTTGCGGGAGCTGGATGGCCTGAGCTATGAAGAGATAGCCGCTATCATGGATTGTCCGGTAGGTACGGTGCGTTCACGTATCTTCCGAGCGAGGGAAGCTATTGATAACAAAGTTCAACCGCTTATCAGGCGTTGACGATAGCGGGATACTGGATAAGGGTATTAGGCATGCAGAAAGAACAACTTTCCGCTTTAATGGATGGCGAAACGCTGGATAGTGAGCTGCTTAACGAACTGGCTCATAACCCAGAAATGCAGAAAACCTGGGAAAGCTATCACTTAATCCGTGACTCAATGCGGGGTGATACTCCCGAGGTGCTCCATTTCGATATCTCTTCACGCGTGATGGCCGCCATTGAAGAAGAGCCAGTACGTCAACCGGCGACATTGATCCCGGAAGCCCAGCCTGCGCCGCATCAATGGCAGAAAATGCCATTCTGGCAGAAAGTACGTCCGTGGGCGGCACAGCTTACCCAAATGGGCGTAGCAGCATGCGTATCGCTTGCAGTTATCGTTGGCGTCCAGCACTATAATGGACAATCTGAAACGTCCCAGCAGCCCGAAACGCCGGTATTTAATACACTGCCGATGATGGGTAAAGCCAGCCCGGTAAGCCTGGGAGTACCTTCTGAAGCGACCGCAAACAATGGTCAACAGCAGCAGGTACAGGAGCAGCGTCGTCGCATTAATGCAATGTTGCAGGATTACGAACTGCAACGCCGACTCCACTCTGAACAGCTTCAGTTTGAGCAGGCGCAAACCCAGCAAGCCGCTGTACAGGTGCCAGGAATTCAAACTTTAGGAACGCAATCGCAGTAATGAAGCAACTTTGGTTTGCCATGTCATTAGTGACAGGTAGCCTGTTATTCTCTGCTAACGCCTCGGCCACTCCCGCGTCCGGGGCGTTATTACAGCAGATGAACCTGGCCAGTCAGTCACTGAATTACGAGCTGTCATTCATCAGCATCAATAAACAGGGTGTTGAGTCTCTGCGTTATCGACATGCACGCCTCGATAACCGTCCTCTTGCACAATTGTTGCAAATGGATGGCCCGCGCCGGGAAGTGGTACAGCGTGGCAATGAAATCAGCTATTTTGAACCGGGACTTGAACCGTTCACGCTTAATGGCGATTACATTGTTGATTCTCTGCCATCGCTCATCTATACCGATTTCAAACGCCTTTCTCCTTACTACGACTTTATCTCCGTCGGGCGCACGCGTATTGCTGATCGTCTTTGCGAAGTCATTCGCGTGGTTGCCCGAGATGGTACACGCTACAGCTACATCGTGTGGATGGACACCGAATCGAAATTACCGATGCGGGTTGATCTCCTTGATCGCGATGGTGAAACGCTGGAACAATTTCGCGTGATTGCTTTTAACGTCAATCAGGATATCAGCAGCAGTATGCAGACGCTGGCGAAGGCAAATTTGCCGCCGTTGCTTTCTGTTCCTGTAGGTGAAAAAGCTAAATTCAGCTGGACGCCAACCTGGTTGCCACAGGGTTTTAGCGAAGTTTCCAGTAGTCGACGTCCGCTACCGACGATGGACAACATGCCTATCGAATCACGTCTCTATTCCGACGGATTATTCAGCTTCTCGGTAAACGTTAACCGCGCTACGCCATCGAGCACCGATCAGATGTTGCGCACCGGACGCAGAACCGTCAGTACAAGCGTACGTGATAACGCCGAAATCACCATTGTCGGTGAACTGCCGCCGCAAACGGCGAAACGCATTGCCGAGAATATTAAGTTCGGGGCAGCGCAATGATCAAAGAGTGGGCTACCGTCGTCTCCTGGCAAAACGGGCAGGCGCTGGTCAGTTGTGATGTTAAAGCTTCATGCAGCAGCTGCGCTTCACGCGCCGGTTGCGGTAGCCGCGTGTTAAATAAACTTGGCCCGCAAACCACGCATACCATTGTCGTACCCTGTGATGAGCCGTTAGTGCCGGGGCAAAAAGTGGAATTGGGGATCGCCGAAGGCAGCCTGCTTAGCTCCGCATTACTGGTTTATATGTCGCCGCTGGTGGGATTATTCCTCATCGCTTCGCTATTTCAGCTACTCTTTGCTTCTGACGTCGCAGCATTATGTGGTGCGGTCCTCGGCGGTATTGGCGGGTTCCTGATTGCGCGCGGCTACTCGCGTAAGTTTGCTGCCCGGGCAGAATGGCAACCGATCATCTTAAGCGTGGCATTGCCGCCTGGCCTTGTGCGATTTGAAACATCTTCGGAAGACGCGAGCCAGTGATTTCACTGGCTTTGTTGCATTTTGCATAACAAATGCGAGGACGTTTCCAGATACCACAATCCATACGGTATGAACATTTCCTCGCCTCAATGTTGTAGTGTAGAATGCGGCGTTTCTATTAATACAGACGTTAAGCTCAGAACAGCGACTTCTAAAAGCCTGGTTAACCGGGCATTAAGGCACAATAATCATACTTTATGAAGAATATACGTAACTTTTCGATCATAGCTCACATTGACCACGGTAAATCGACGCTGTCTGACCGTATTATCCAGATCTGCGGTGGCCTGTCTGACCGTGAAATGGAGGCGCAGGTTCTCGATTCCATGGATCTTGAGCGTGAGCGTGGCATAACCATCAAAGCGCAAAGCGTGACGCTGGACTACAAAGCGTCTGACGGCGAAACCTATCAGCTGAACTTTATCGACACCCCGGGCCACGTTGACTTCTCCTATGAAGTTTCCCGTTCGCTGGCTGCCTGTGAAGGTGCATTGCTGGTGGTCGACGCCGGGCAGGGCGTAGAAGCGCAAACCCTGGCAAACTGCTACACCGCCATGGAAATGGATCTCGAAGTGGTGCCGGTACTGAACAAGATTGACCTGCCGGCAGCCGATCCTGAACGCGTGGCGGAAGAAATTGAAGATATCGTCGGCATCGACGCCACCGACGCGGTGCGCTGTTCAGCGAAAACCGGCGTTGGCGTGCAGGACGTTCTCGAACGTCTGGTGCGCGACATTCCGCCGCCGGAAGGCGATCCGGAAGGCCCGTTGCAGGCACTAATTATCGACTCATGGTTCGACAACTACCTGGGCGTTGTTTCACTTATCCGTATTAAAAACGGCACCCTGCGTAAGGGCGACAAAGTGAAAGTCATGAGTACCGGGCAGACCTATAACGCCGACCGTCTGGGCATCTTCACGCCGAAACAGGTTGACCGCACTGAACTGAAATGTGGCGAAGTAGGCTGGCTGGTATGTGCGATTAAAGATATCCACGGCGCTCCAGTCGGCGATACCTTAACGCTGGCGCGTAATCCGGCAGAAAAGGCGCTGCCTGGCTTTAAGAAAGTCAAACCGCAGGTATACGCCGGTCTGTTCCCGGTAAGTTCCGACGACTATGAAGCCTTCCGTGACGCGCTGGGTAAACTCAGCCTGAACGATGCTTCACTGTTCTATGAGCCGGAAAGCTCCAGCGCGCTGGGCTTTGGTTTCCGCTGCGG
This sequence comes from Escherichia sp. KCJ4928, assembly GCF_004352695.1. Classification (NCBI taxonomy): domain Bacteria; kingdom Pseudomonadati; phylum Pseudomonadota; class Gammaproteobacteria; order Enterobacterales; family Enterobacteriaceae; genus Escherichia; species Escherichia sp. KCJ4928. Next base: position 5,533 of record NZ_SJWV01000051.1, on the reverse strand, counting down.
CTTCCTCGGCCTGCTGCACATGGAGATCATCCAGGAACGTCTGGAACGTGAATACGATCTGGATCTGATCACCACTGCGCCGACCGTAGTGTATGAAGTTGAAACCACGTCAAGAGAAGTTATTTACGTCGACAGTCCATCCAAGCTGCCAGCGGTAAATAACATCTACGAACTGCGCGAGCCGATTGCCGAATGTCACATGCTGCTGCCGCAGGCATATCTCGGCAACGTTATTACGCTGTGCGTAGAAAAACGCGGCGTGCAGACCAATATGGTTTACCACGGTAATCAGGTGGCGCTGACGTACGAGATCCCGATGGCGGAAGTGGTGCTCGACTTCTTCGATCGCCTGAAATCTACCTCGCGTGGTTATGCGTCTCTGGATTACAACTTCAAACGCTTCCAGGCGTCCGACATGGTACGTGTAGACGTATTAATCAACGGTGAACGTGTTGATGCGTTGGCGCTGATCACCCACCGTGATAATTCGCAAAACCGCGGTCGCGAGTTGGTGGAGAAGATGAAAGATCTGATCCCACGCCAGCAGTTTGATATCGCCATTCAGGCAGCGATTGGTACGCACATTATTGCGCGATCCACCGTGAAACAGCTGCGTAAAAACGTACTGGCTAAATGTTATGGCGGCGATATCAGCCGTAAGAAAAAGCTGCTGCAGAAGCAGAAAGAAGGTAAGAAACGCATGAAGCAGATCGGTAACGTCGAGCTGCCGCAGGAAGCGTTCCTCGCCATTCTGCACGTCGGCAAAGACAACAAATAACCCTTAGGAGTTGGCATGGCGAATATGTTTGCCCTGATTCTGGTGATTGCCACACTGGTGACGGGCATTTTATGGTGCGTGGATAAATTCTTTTTCGCACCTAAACGGCGGGAACGTCAGGCAGCGGCGCAGGCGGCTGCCGGTGACTCACTGGATAAAGCAACCCTGAAAAAGGTTGCGCCGAAGCCTGGCTGGCTGGAAACCGGTGCTTCTGTTTTTCCGGTGCTGGCTATCGTATTGATTGTACGTTCGTTTATTTATGAACCGTTCCAGATCCCGTCAGGTTCGATGATGCCGACTCTGTTAATCGGTGATTTTATTCTGGTAGAGAAGTTTGCTTATGGCATTAAAGATCCTATCTACCAGAAAACGCTGATCGAAACCGGTCATCCGAAACGCGGCGATATCGTGGTCTTTAAATATCCGGAAGATCCAAAGCTTGATTACATCAAGCGCGCGGTGGGTTTACCGGGCGATAAAGTCACTTACGATCCGGTCTCAAAAGAGCTGACGATTCAACCGGGATGCAGTTCCGGCCAGGCGTGTGAAAACGCGCTGCCGGTCACCTACTCAAACGTGGAACCGAGCGATTTCGTTCAGACCTTCTCACGCCGTAATGGTGGGGAAGCGACCAGCGGATTCTTTGAAGTGCCGAAAAACGAAACCAAAGAAAATGGAATTCGTCTTTCCGAGCGTAAAGAGACACTGGGTGATGTGACGCACCGAATTCTGACAGTGCCGATTGCGCAGGACCAGGTGGGGATGTATTACCAGCAGCCAGGGCAACAACTGGCAACCTGGATTGTTCCGCCGGGACAATACTTCATGATGGGCGACAACCGCGACAACAGCGCGGACAGCCGTTACTGGGGCTTTGTGCCTGAAGCGAATCTGGTCGGTCGGGCCACGGCTATCTGGATGAGCTTCGATAAGCAAGAAGGCGAATGGCCGACTGGTGTGCGCTTAAGTCGCATTGGCGGCATCCATTAATAGCCATCTTCGTTCACGTTGTCGCCGTTATGGCGACAACGTGAATTATTTATGAGATAAATCTCCCGTGGCTAACGACATCCCCCGTCGTTGTGTATAGAATATTCCCCCGAAGTTTAAGGTTGGCACCTCCAGGTTGCCACGGCACACGAAACAGCGTTGGTCCCCATATACCGGTAAACTGAAACTGCAGCGAAGCAGTTAGCAGAGCCATGTATATCAGGTCTGTTTCGTGTGCTGAATTGTTGACGCATTTATTTATTGGTATCGCATGAACCCCATCGTAATTAATCGGCTTCAACGGAAGCTGGGCTACACTTTTAATCATCAGGAACTGTTGCAGCAGGCATTAACTCATCGTAGTGCCAGCAGTAAACATAACGAGCGTTTAGAATTTTTAGGCGACTCTATTCTGAGCTACGTTATCGCCAATGCGCTTTATCACCGTTTCCCTCGTGTGGATGAAGGCGATATGAGCCGGATGCGCGCCACGCTGGTCCGTGGCAATACGCTGGCAGAACTGGCGCGCGAATTTGAGTTAGGCGAGTGCTTACGTTTAGGGCCAGGTGAACTTAAAAGCGGTGGATTTCGTCGTGAGTCAATTCTCGCCGACACCGTCGAAGCATTAATTGGTGGCGTATTCCTCGACAGTGATATTCAAACCGTCGAGAAATTAATCCTCAACTGGTATCAAACTCGTTTGGACGAAATTAGTCCAGGCGATAAACAAAAAGATCCGAAAACGCGCTTGCAAGAATATTTGCAGGGTCGCCATCTGCCGCTGCCGACTTATCTGGTAGTCCAGGTACGTGGCGAAGCGCACGATCAGGAATTTACTATCCACTGCCAGGTCAGCGGCCTGAGTGAACCGGTGGTTGGCACAGGTTCAAGCCGTCGTAAGGCTGAGCAGGCTGCCGCCGAACAGGCGTTGAAAAAACTGGAGCTGGAATGAGCATCGATAAAAGTTACTGCGGATTTATTGCCATCGTCGGACGTCCGAACGTTGGCAAATCCACATTGTTGAACAAACTGCTGGGGCAGAAGATCTCCATCACCTCCCGCAAAGCGCAAACAACTCGTCACCGCATTGTGGGGATCCATACTGAAGGCGCGTATCAGGCGATCTACGTTGATACCCCTGGCCTGCATATGGAAGAAAAACGCGCTATTAACCGCCTGATGAACAAAGCGGCGAGCAGCTCTATTGGCGACGTTGAGCTGGTGATTTTTGTCGTTGAAGGCACCCGCTGGACGCCGGACGACGAAATGGTGCTCAACAAACTGCGCGATGGCAAAGCGCCGGTGATCCTCGCGGTGAACAAAGTGGATAACGTGCAGGAAAAAGCCGATCTGCTGCCGCACTTACAGTTCCTGGCAAGTCAGATGAACTTCCTCGATATCGTGCCGATCTCTGCTGAAACCGGGCTGAATGTCGACACTATCGCAGCAATCGTGCGTAAGCATCTCCCTGAAGCGACCCATCACTTCCCGGAAGATTACATCACCGATCGCTCACAGCGTTTTATGGCGTCTGAAATCATCCGCGAAAAACTGATGCGTTTCCTCGGCGCCGAACTGCCGTACTCCGTGACCGTGGAGATCGAACGTTTCGTCTCTAACGAACGCGGTGGTTATGACATCAATGGTTTGATTCTCGTTGAGCGTGAAGGGCAGAAGAAGATGGTTATTGGCAACAAAGGGGCCAAGATCAAAACCATCGGGATTGAAGCGCGTAAAGACATGCAGGAAATGTTCGAAGCGCCTGTCCACCTTGAACTGTGGGTAAAAGTGAAATCCGGTTGGGCCGACGACGAACGCGCACTGCGCAGTCTCGGTTACGTTGACGATCTTTAAGAGTCACTCCGATGGAAGGCTGGCAGCGCGCATTTGTCCTGCATAGTCGCCCGTGGAGCGAAACCAGCCTGATGCTGGACGTCTTCACGGAGGAATCGGGTCGCGTGCGTCTGGTTGCCAAAGGCGCACGCTCTAAACGCTCTACTCTGAAAGGTGCATTACAGCCTTTCACCCCTCTCTTGCTACGTTTCGGCGGGCGTGGCGAAGTCAAAACGCTGCGCAGTGCTGAAGCTGTCTCGCTGGCGCTGCCATTAAGCGGTATCACGCTTTACAGCGGTCTGTACATCAACGAACTTCTCTCCCGCGTACTGGAATACGAGACGCGCTTCTCTGAACTCTTTTTCGATTACTTGCACTGCATTCAGTCTCTTGCAGGTGCCACTGGTACGCCAGAACCCGCGCTGCGCCGCTTTGAACTGGCACTGCTCGGGCATCTGGGCTATGGCGTCAATTTTACCCATTGTGCGGGTAGCGGCGAGCCGGTAGATGACACCATGACGTATCGTTATCGCGAAGAAAAAGGGTTTATCGCAAGCGTCGTTATCGACAATAAAACGTTCACCGGAAGGCAGTTAAAAGCGTTAAACGCGCGGGAATTTCCTGACGCAGACACACTACGCGCCGCGAAACGCTTTACCCGCATGGCGCTTAAGCCGTATCTTGGCGGTAAACCATTAAAGAGCAGGGAACTGTTCCGGCAGTTTATGCCTAAGCGAACGGTGAAAACACATTATGAATGATGAGGATTGTCATGGCTGAATTACTGTTAGGCGTCAACATTGACCATATTGCAACGCTGCGTAACGCACGCGGTACTGCTTACCCGGATCCGGTGCAGGCGGCGTTTATTGCTGAGCAGGCGGGAGCGGACGGCATTACCGTGCATTTACGTGAAGATCGCCGCCACATTACTGACCGTGATGTGCGCATCCTGCGTCAGACACTGGATACCCGCATGAATCTGGAGATGGCGGTGACCGAAGAGATGCTGGCGATCGCCGTTGAGACGAAGCCACATTTTTGCTGTCTGGTACCGGAAAAGCGTCAGGAAGTAACAACCGAAGGCGGCCTGGACGTCGCAGGGCAGCGTGACAAAATGCGCGATGCCTGCAAACGTCTGGCAGATGCCGGGATCCAGGTTTCTCTCTTTATCGACGCCGATGAAGAGCAGATCAAAGCTGCGGCAGAGGTTGGCGCACCGTTTATCGAGATCCACACCGGTTGCTATGCTGATGCCAAAACTGACGCCGAACAGGCGCAAGAGCTGGCGCGTATCGCCAAAGCCGCGACCTTTGCCGCTAGTCTCGGTCTGAAAGTTAACGCTGGTCACGGTCTGACCTATCACAACGTGAAAGCTATTGCCGCCATCCCTGAGATGCATGAACTGAATATCGGTCATGCCATTATTGGTCGTGCAGTGATGACCGGACTGAAAGATGCGGTGGCAGAAATGAAGCGTCTGATGCTGGAAGCGCGTGGCTAATGGCAATATTAGGTTTAGGCACGGATATCGTAGAGATCGCTCGCATAGAAGCAGTGATCGCCCGATCCGGTGAGCGCCTGGCACGCCGCGTATTAAGCGATAACGAATGGGCAATCTGGAAAACGCACCACCAGCCGGTGCGTTTTCTGGCGAAGCGTTTTGCTGTGAAAGAAGCCGCAGCAAAAGCGTTTGGCACCGGGATCCGCAATGGTCTGGCGTTTAATCAATTTGAAGTATTCAATGATGAGCTCGGCAAACCACGGCTACGGCTATGGGGTGAGGCATTAAAACTGGCGGAAAAGCTCGGCGTTGTAAATATGCATGTAACGCTGGCAGATGAACGCCACTATGCTTGTGCCACGGTAATTATTGAAAGTTAAAATAATACCGTTCTCTTTAAAAAGTAAAACCCCCGAACTGGTAAGGAA
>NZ_SJWV01000519.1:0-690 GCF_004352695.1 Escherichia sp. KCJ4928 | reverse complement strand
CAGCTGTGCCACACATGACGGGGGAATGTAACCTTCGCTATCTTACTGAAAATGTGCCATTTGCAGGAACCGGCGGTCAATCCTGTATGCAGGATTTGTATCACAGTTCCGGATGAGAGGAAGACGTATGTGGCCGTAAAAAAGCCGGCATTACTGCCAGCTTTAGTCATCGCAGTTAAGTAAACCAGTCGACTGACATCCCGGAAATGTCTCTCAGACATATCAGGGCTGCAGGCACTGAGCGTAAAGGGCCCGCAGGCCCTTTGAATACGGAGTATCAGAACGAGTAACGGAAGTTAGCGTTGACTGCATTATCAACGTTGTACTTACCAAAGGCGGATTTCTCAAACTCCAGTCCAAAGCGGACGTTATCCCTGATTTCTGCATTCAGGCCAACGGACATCAGCATACGGCTGTCCTTTTCACCTTTGATGCGTTTTTCACCAGATGCATCCCGCAATACGGTTTCGCCATTAGCCAGCAGGTCGAACTGGTAGCCCAGACCGGCACGGGCTGTCACTTTCCAGTCCTTACCAGAGAAGGATTTACCCACATCCACACCAGTTCGGCCAATCAGCGGATTGTAGTCCTTGTCCTTCATGGACAGATGCATTCCCTGGTCCTTCCATGCAAACTGTTTACCGGATACAGAACCGTAAACCAGCTCAGCCTGTGGCTCAATCCAGGCAT
>NZ_SJWV01000517.1:0-692 GCF_004352695.1 Escherichia sp. KCJ4928 | reverse complement strand
CTGGCGGAGCGTGTTCAGCGAGTTTCCTGATACGGGTCTGGTGGTCCTTGCGATCGGTCCGGCTCAGCAGTTCTTCAGAGCTCCAGACGGTCAGCCAGCAGCGTTCCCGGACAAGCCAGGGGGTGAGTGTGGTGACTTTTTCATCCAGAACGTCCTGAAGCAGGATCCCCGTGCGTGCGATGGATTTTCGCTGGGGTAAGAGCATGGCTTCGATTTCATCCCTTCCACGCTCCGGATCGCGTTCGAAAACAAAACTGATTTTGTGACCGGTGTTTTTATAGGCAGTGTTCATTCGCTCGGCCAGCGCTGTAATCAGTGATTCCAGTGTGCCGGGGGCTGTCAGGTCCGGGTTTTCATCCATTTCTTTCAGGGCACCGCTGATTTCAAAGACGGAAAGGTAATACCCCTGTTTGGTGGTGGCAATGTAGGGGGCTTTCAGCCAGGGGCGGCGTTCGCGGTCCTGTTGGTCCAGACCGATGACGGTGTGCAGATCACAGTAATCGGGGAAGAATGCGGAAACGGAATACCGTGACAGGGTACTGATACAGTCTTCAATGGCAAAAATAATGCGGTTGATATTCATGGCATGGAGCACTCCGGTAAGGATGAATCATCACGGTCTGATATTTTTTGATGCCACAGCAGGGGATGTGGCATGAAAAAACAGCAGAGAAAATAAATAATCTGTTGAG
>NZ_SJWV01000516.1:0-693 GCF_004352695.1 Escherichia sp. KCJ4928 | reverse complement strand
GGGCTGCCCCATTCTGATGCCAAGGGCTTTTGCCTCCGGGCTGCGCGCGATCACACAGCCATCGTTATTGCTGAGTACGATGACCGGTTCGTTGCGAAGGTCCGGGCGGAAAACTTTTTCACATGAGGCGTAGAAACTGTTGATATCAGCCAGTGCAAACATCAGCGTAACTCCCGCGTCCTGTGTATCACGTGAGTGACAACACCAAAAATACAGATGTTTTCCGGATACAGTGTGCGGAATTCCGGGCTGTCTGAAACCGGCTCCAGTGCCGGGCGTGGGCGCAACAGCAGTCGTTTGACGGTGAACTCACCGTCGATCTCAGCGATAACGATGTCCCCGTGTTGTGGTTTTTCGCCCCTGTCTACTACCAGCAGATCACCATTCTGCACGCCAGCCTGGTTCATCGATTCACCGCTGGCGCGCAGAAAGAAGGTGGCTGCAGGTCTGCTGATGCAATAGCTGTTCAGATCCAGTTCCTGCTCAGCATAATCCGTGGCAGGCGAAGGAAAACCGGCCTGGCAACGATCGGCAAACAACGGTCGCACGTAACTGTCATCGCCTGAAGGGTCAGCCGGACGGTGATAAACGGTACTCATGCTGCAGGCAGCCAGCTGTCGTCCTGCCAGATTTCTTCCAGCAGAGACAGGATACGTTCTTTATCCTTGTCGTTGCGGGCTCCTGTGACAGATA
>NZ_SJWV01000515.1:0-696 GCF_004352695.1 Escherichia sp. KCJ4928 | reverse complement strand
ATTCTTACTTTGCTAAATTCTATGCGAAATATGGAGGGTAATAAAGATAGCCGTATTAATAAAAATGTCATCGTTCTGGCTAGAAATCATGAAATCAATTTTAATGGTAACTATACTGCATGACTAGAAAATTATAAACTCTCTGCCGGTGATACGTATAACTTAATTAAAACGCTCGATGTTTGTCATTATGACTCAGAAAGGAAAGTTTTAACCAGTCATCACGGAATAATAAGAGATGAAGAAAAAAATGTTATTGTCTCGGTGCTTTGCAGGTTCCATTTAATCAGATGAAAAATCCTACTGATCCTGAGGAATTAGCCAATATTTTTAATAAAAAACATAAAGAACACATGGATGATCCTCTATTCCATCTAATCCGAAGCAATACTTTGAAACCCACACCTGTATATGCTAATTATTTTGATAACACTACTGATTTCAGACCAGCACGTAAACGTATCTTCATATATGGGGAGACACTCAAAGGTGAAGACCCCAGCAAATACATTAGACAAAAATATGGGCATCATGGGGTCGGGGTAGATCAGAATCAACAATTTGATAATGGTATTATGGGGCTAAATTCCCTGAAGGAAGCACGTGATAAAAATAATAAAATAATTTATTCCTCAGGGCTTAGTTGTTTTCAACCACATTAAAACTCCATGAGTGCTGTGGTATATCTTTTTAATC
>NZ_SJWV01000514.1:0-698 GCF_004352695.1 Escherichia sp. KCJ4928 | reverse complement strand
CAGTACCGTCACCACGGATGTCATTGCTCAGCGCGGTACAGCCCTGAAGCTGACCGGCAGCACTGTGCTGAACGGTGCCATTGACCCCACGAATGTCACCCTGACATCCGGTGCCACCTGGAATATCCCCGATAACGCCACGGTGCAGTCGGTGGTGGATGACCTCAGCCATGCCGGACAGATTCATTTCACCTCCGCCCGCACAGGGAAGTTCGTTCCGACAACCCTGCAGGTGAAAAACCTGAACGGGCAGAATGGCACCATCAGCCTGCGTGTACGCCCGGATATGGAGCAGAACAATGCTGACAGACTGGTCATTGACGGTGGCAGGGCAACCGGAAAAACCATCCTGAATCTGGTGAACGCCGGCAACAGTGGTACGGGGCTGGCGACCACCGGTAAGGGTATTCAGGTGGTTGAGGCCATTAACGGTGCCACCACGGAGGAAGCGGCTTTTGTCCAGGGGAATATGCTGCAGGCCGGGGCCTTTAACTACACCCTCAACCGGGACAGTGATGAGAGCTGGTATCTGCGCAGTGAAGAACGTTATCGTGCTGAAGTCCCCCTGTACGCCTCCATGCTGACACAGGCAATGGACTATGACCGGATTCTGGCAGGCTCCCGCAGCCATCAGACCGGTGTAAACGGTGAAAATAACAGCGTCCGTCTCAGCATTCAGGGCGGCCATCTCGGTCACG
>NZ_SJWV01000513.1:0-701 GCF_004352695.1 Escherichia sp. KCJ4928 | reverse complement strand
CTACAACTGGCGCAGTAAACAGCAAAATCAGCAGACGTCTTCTGAACGTGAACTGGAGATGTCTACCGAGATTGCACGTCTCAAACGCCAGCTGGCAGAACGGGATGAAGAGCTGGCTATCCTCCAAAAGGCCGCGACATACTTCGCGAAGCGCCTGAAATGAAGTATGTCTTTATTGAAAAACATCAGGCTGAGTTCAGCATCAAAGCAATGTGCCGCGTGCTCCGGGTGGCCCGCAGCGGCTGGTATACGTGGTGTCAGCGGCGGACAAGGATAAGCACGCGTCAGCAGTTCCGCCAACACTGCGACAGCGTTGTCCTCGCGGCTTTTACCCGGTCAAAACAGCGTTACGGTGCCCCACGCCTGACGGATGAACTGCGTGCTCAGGGTTACCCCTTTAACGTAAAAACCGTGGCGGCAAGCCTGCGCCGTCAGGGACTGAGGGCAAAGGCCTCCCGGAAGTTCAGCCCGGTCAGCTACCGCGCACACGGCCTGCCTGTGTCAGAAAATCTGTTGGAGCAGGATTTTTACGCCAGTGGCCCGAACCAGAAGTGGGCAGGAGACATCACGTACTTACGTACAGATGAAGGCTGGCTGTATCTGGCAGTGGTCATTGACCTGTGGTCACGTGCCGTTATTGGCTGGTCAATGTCGCCACGCATGACGGCGCAACTGGCCTGCGATGCCCTGCAGATGGCGCT
>NZ_SJWV01000512.1:0-709 GCF_004352695.1 Escherichia sp. KCJ4928 | reverse complement strand
GGTCGTGATTACGATCCGGAAGTACTGCAGAAGGCGGTGAATGATGCGGTCGCAAATATTCCGCAGCCGGCGGACGGTAAAAGTCTCACCCCGGATGATGTGCGTCCGATGCTTGAACAGATGGTGACAGAGGCAGTGAGCCATATTCCTGTTCCGCGTGATGGTCGTGACTACGATCCGGATGTTCTGCAGAAGGCGGTGAATGATGCGGTCGCAAATATTCCGCAGCCGGCGGACGGTAAAAGTCTCACCCCGGATGATGTGCGTCCGATGCTTGAACAGATGGTGAAGGAGGCGGTAAGCCATATCCCTGTTCCGCGTGATGGTCGTGACTACGATCCGGATGTTCTGCAGAAGGCGGTGAATGATGCGGTCGCAAATATTCCGCAGCCGGCAGACGGTAAAAGTATCACCCCGGATGATGTGCGTCCGATGCTTGAACAGATGGTGAAGGAGGCGGTAATCCGGATCTTGCAGAGCGGGAAGAACTGATTCAGGGGGAGCTGCCGTTTTCTGTGTCCGTGCTGATTTACGATTTGCGTTGTCCGACGGTGTTATGAGGAGGGGGGAATGGCAATATCTGCAGGTCGTCTGACACAGATGATAAGTGTTCTGAACCCGGTGTTAACCCGTAATGCTGCCGGAGAAATGACGGAAGAATGGGTGTCATGCGGGAAAATTCATGCGGATATCCGTGGCAGGAGCAGCC
>NZ_SJWV01000511.1:0-709 GCF_004352695.1 Escherichia sp. KCJ4928 | reverse complement strand
TCACACGTCCAGATGTCACAGAGCAGATGCAGACGGTTACCGGCAACGGGCAAAAACTCATCACTGGCGATCGCGTCCGCCGCCTGAAAACACATGCTGAATTTACGCTGCAGAAATCGCGCTGGCGTCCTCTTGTCAGCACCGAAGGAGAGAAAAATGATATCACCAGATGACTTCGGTACCTTCCCCTTCTCCCGTTTTACGGCAGAAGAGTTTCGCCATTTTTTTGCCTGGTGTGCCCGCCACCGCGTCAGTGATATTGATCTGACCGGCGGTTCACCGGTATCCGTCAGTCGCTTTGGACGGCGGGTTCGCTCATCCGTAAATCCCCTTCCGTCTTCCATCATGATGGCACTGAGTGATGAGCTGTTTGGGCGGGAGGTTCTTCCCCGGGTTCTGTCAGGTCATCCCGTGGATCGTACCATTCAGGTCAGCGGAGATGCCTCCGGCCGCTATGGCCTGCAGCGAGGTCAGCGTGTTCGCCTGCGCTGCCACCTGATACAGGGAACATCGGCAACAGAAGAAAAAGCCATTTCCGTCACCATGCGGGTGATCCCGTCAGATATTCCGGACATCCTCACTATGAATATTGAACCGGATCTGCTGGATGCCATGCTCAGAAAAACCGGCCTGGGCTTCATCTGCGGAGAAACCGGCTCCGGGAAATCCACACTGGCGGCGGCACTGTATCGCCACATTCTGAAAAATT
>NZ_SJWV01000510.1:0-714 GCF_004352695.1 Escherichia sp. KCJ4928 | reverse complement strand
CATCATTTTCTTTTGTTACTTTATTTCCTTTATCGTCAGAGTAAAAACCGTGAGTGTGATAATCGCCTACTCTCTCTGAACCTTCAGGGCATTTTATATTTCGCAAGTCTACACTATCATTATCATTTGAACTTATCGGATTCATGGGGAAATATTCACCTTGCTTCTTACATATTAGTCCACCATATTCTTTATTCTCGTTAATTGATTCTCCATTACACATTGCCAATGCAAATATTCCAATATCATCTATATTTTTTGATTTAAATTCATATAATCCTAATGGATCCATGCTATTCACCGGGCTCAGCGGATATGTATACAGGTTCCATCCCCCCTTCAGCCCAATCGGATCCTGAGTGATATACCGCCCCCGCAGCGGGTCATAATAGCGGTGGCGGTTATAATACAGGCCGGACTCCTCATCATACTGCTGCCCCGGCAGGCGGATGAGCTGCTGCAGCTGGTGCGGGTTCTCTTCATTCAGCTGGTTACCCCATTCATCGTATTCTGCGTACCACGCTGTTGTCCCTTCCGTGCTGATAAGGGCCAGCGGCAGGCCGCGATGGTCGCAGTGGTACAGGTGAATTTTTCGCGCCGGCGTGTACACCGGGTCCATCTGGTTTTGCATCTGCTCCACGGTCAGGCCGCACGATGCCAGCCAGCGGCGGCTTTCCTCACTCACCCGGTCAGCCAGGATTTCACTTTCCAGCC
>NZ_SJWV01000050.1:0-25998 GCF_004352695.1 Escherichia sp. KCJ4928 | reverse complement strand
GATTCCCGCAACCTTAACCGCCATGCTGGTGGGAATTACCGAACCGCTGGAATTTACCTTCCTGTTCATTTCACCGTTGCTGTTTGCGGTACACGCCGTGCTGGCGGCCTCAATGTCGACCGTAATGTATCTCTTTGGTGTGGTGGGCAACATGGGCGGAGGTCTGATTGACCAGGTTTTACCGCAAAACTGGATCCCGATGTTCAGCAACCACGCGGATATGATGCTGACCCAAATCGCCATTGGGTTGTGCTTTACCCTGCTGTACTTCGTGGTTTTCCGCACACTGATTCTGCAGTTCAACATGTGCACGCCGGGACGTGAAGATGCGGAAGTGAAACTCTACTCAAAAGCCGAATACAAAGCCTCGCGAGGCCAAACCACCGCGGCAGAGCCAAAAAAAGAGCTGGATCAGGCTGCCGGTATCCTGCAAGCCCTGGGCGGGGTCGGCAATATCTCCAGCATTAACAATTGCGCGACGCGTTTACGTATTGCACTGCATGACATGTCACAAACGCTGGATGACGAAGTCTTTAAAAAGCTGGGAGCGCACGGCGTCTTCCGTAGTGGCGATGCCATTCAGGTGATCATTGGTCTGCATGTATCCCAGCTGCGTGAACAGCTCGATAGCTTAATTAATTCTCATCAATCAGCAGAAAATGTTGCCATTACGGAGGCAGTATAATGACCAAATTCTCAGTGGTTGTCGCAGGCGGTGGAAGCACCTTTACGCCAGGCATCGTGTTGATGCTCCTGGCGAATCAGGACCGTTTCCCGCTTCGTGCACTGAAATTTTATGATAACGATGGTGCGCGGCAGGAAGTGATTGCCGAAGCCTGTAAAGTCATCCTTAAAGAGAAAGCGCCGGACATTGCGTTTAGTTACACCACCGATCCTGAAGTGGCATTCAGCGACGTTGATTTTGTCATGGCGCACATCCGCGTCGGCAAGTACCCGATGCGCGAACTGGATGAAAAAATCCCACTGCGCCACGGTGTTGTTGGTCAGGAAACTTGCGGACCCGGCGGAATAGCGTACGGCATGCGTTCCATTGGCGGCGTCCTGGAACTGGTGGATTATATGGAAAAATATTCACCAAACGCCTGGATGCTCAACTACTCCAACCCGGCAGCAATTGTCGCAGAAGCCACGCGTCGTCTGCGCCCGAATGCGAAAATCCTCAACATCTGTGACATGCCAATCGGTATTGAAAGCCGGATGGCGCAAATTGTTGGGCTGCAAGATCGCAAACAGATGCGCGTGCGCTACTACGGCCTGAACCACTGGTGGTCGGCGATATCCCGCAGTTTCAGAAAGGGTTAATGAGTCAGCAAGTGGCGGTGGAAAAACTGGTCGTGGACGCCTGGGAACAGCGTTCATATCAGCACCTGTGGTAGGCGATTACGTTGTCGAAAACGGTACCGAGCGCCTCGGTCGCCAAAGCTATTCTGGATGAGTTGCTGGAGGCCAACAAAGCGTACTGGCCAGAGTTACGTTAATTGTGTGGACTGGCATCCGTTGGGTGCTGGTCCGTATTCTTTAGCACGGCTGACGGCGCATAACCAAATTTATGTTTAAAGGCTTTGCTGAAATGAAAGGAGTCGAAGAAGTTGAGCGTATCAGCGACTTCGCCAACCGAGTTTCCTTGTTGCTTTAATAGCGATAGCGCCAGATCCAGACGCGCATCGAGGTAATATTCTTTCGGCGTCTTGCCGGTATAGCGTAAAAACAGACGACGCAACCAGGCTTCGCTACAGGGGATCGTGGCAGCCATATCAGCTACGCTCCAGCGTTGTTGCAGACTGGCATGTAAAGTGGCAATTAATTTTTCAATTTGCCGCCGTTGTGGATCTTTTTTACCATCTGCGTACATAAGACAAATCCACTGATAAATAATTTTCGTCAGAAAAGCGACTGCCAGATTATTTTTTATTGCTTCTGGTGAAGTTATTAACTCAGCAACTTCGGTGAGTTCCTGATTATAAATTTCGCCATTATAAATAACGCTTTGCTGACCAACGGGAATATCCATCATACTGGTGGGGGTAAATTCCATCCAGTACTGTTCCCAGACTAAACCTTCACAGTGATAAGAGTGAATATCCATTGGCTTTAAGAATATAATACAGTTGCCATGCAGTGTTATTTGTTCGCCATTCTTTAAAAGAATTTTCCCACATCCTTGTACGGTATACACCGCAACCCATGAGTTGGCGATAAGCGGTTTCTTCTTGTCCCGCGGCCAGATCACCCGGTAATGCTCGTCGGCGTAGGTATGCCAGAGCGAGATCAGAGAAATTCCGCTGGAGATCACATTTTCGTTAATCAATAAGGGAATATTGTACGGAGTTTCGTTTTTTACATCTGAACTTTGCAATTTTCCATTCATTTTAATATCCCTCCGGCGAATTATGCTCACAACCTGAACTTAACAGAAAACAATCCGTTCAGGGATACGACGTTTGTATTTTAAGAATCTGACTGCCTGACCCGACGCATTTTACCTCTCCCTATATTCATGCGTCCGGGACATAAACATAAATAAGGGCTATGAGATGAATTCGTTACAAATCTTGAGTTTTGTCGGTTTTACGCTGCTGGTGGCGGTGATCACCTGGTGGAAGGTCCGCAAAACAGATACCGGATCGCAACAAGGCTATTTTCTTGCCGGACGTTCACTAAAAGCGCCGGTTATTGCCGCTTCGTTAATGCTAACCAACCTTTCCACGGAACAACTGGTCGGCCTTTCCGGGCAGGCCTACAAAAGCGGCATGTCGGTGATGGGCTGGGAAGTGACTTCAGCGGTGACGCTGATCTTCCTCGCGCTAATCTTTTTACCGCGCTATCTGAAGCGCGGCATTGCCACCATCCCCGATTTTCTGGAGGAACGTTATGATAAAACGACGCGTATTATCATCGACTTCTGCTTCCTCATTGCCACCGGCGTCTGCTTTCTGCCGATTGTTCTCTACTCCGGCGCGTTGGCGCTCAACAGCCTGTTTCACGTCGGGGAATCGCTACAGATTTCTCACGGTGCGGCTATCTGGCTACTGGTAATTTTGCTTGGTCTGGCGGGAATTTTGTATGCGGTGATCGGCGGACTGCGCGCAATGGCAGTGGCGGACTCCATCAACGGTATTGGGCTGGTTATCGGCGGGTTGATGGTGCCGGTATTTGGCCTGATCGCGATGGGCAAGGGCAGCTTTATGCAGGGCATTGAGCAACTCACCACCGTTCACGCCGAGAAATTAAACTCAATCGGTGGCCCGACCGATCCCTTGCCGATTGGCGCGGCATTTACCGGTTTGATTCTGGTGAACACCTTTTACTGGTGTACAAATCAGGGCATCGTGCAACGCACGCTGGCGTCAAAAAGCCTGGCGGAAGGGCAAAAGGGGGCGCTGTTAACGGCGGTGCTGAAAATGCTCGACCCGCTGGTACTGGTGCTGCCAGGGTTGATTGCGTTTCATCTGTATCAGGATTTACCGAAAGCCGACATGGCCTACCCGACGCTGGTCAATAACGTTCTGCCAGTGCCAATGGTGGGTTTCTTCGGCGCGGTGTTATTTGGTGCGGTGATCAGTACCTTCAACGGCTTTCTGAATAGCGCCAGTACGTTATTCAGTATGGGTATTTACCGTCGCATCATTAACCAGAATGCCGAGCCGCAGCAGCTGGTCACCGTCGGGCGCAAATTTGGTTTCTTTATCGCTATCGTTTCGGTGCTGGTCGCGCCGTGGATCGCCAACGCGCCGCAGGGGCTGTATAGCTGGATGAAACAGCTCAACGGCATTTACAACGTGCCGCTGGTTACCATCATCATTATGGGCTTTTTCTTCCCGCGCATCCCGGCGCTGGCGGCAAAAGTGGCGATGGGGATTGGCATAATCAGCTACATCACCATCAACTATCTGGTGAAGTTCGACTTCCATTTCCTCTATGTGCTGGCCTGTACGTTCTGCATCAACGTGGTCGTGATGCTGGTGATCGGTTTTATCAAACCGCGCGCCACGCCGTTCACCTTCAAAGATGCGTTTGCGGTGGACATGAAACCGTGGAGAAACGTCAAGATCGCGTCAATTGGCATCCTGTTCGCGATGATTGGCGTCTATGCCGGGCTGGCTGAATTCGGCGGCTACGGTACGCGCTGGTTAGCGATGATCAGTTATTTCATTGCCGCCGTAGTGATTGTCTACCTGATTTTTGACAGCTGGCGGCATCGTCACGACCCAGCCGTAACCTTTACTCCCGACGCGAAGGATAGCCTATGAAACGCCCCAATTTTCTGTTCATCATGACCGATACCCAGGCCACCAATATGGTCGGTTGCTATAGCGGTAAACCGCTGAATACGCAAAATATTGATAGTCTGGCGGCGGAAGGTATTCGCTTTAATTCCGCCTACACCTGTTCACCGGTTTGTACGCCTGCACGCGCCGGACTATTTACCGGTATCTACGCTAACCAGTCCGGCCCGTGGACCAACAACGTCGCGCCAGGCAAAAACATCTCCACTATGGGGCGCTACTTTAAGGATGCCGGCTATCACACCTGTTACATCGGCAAATGGCATCTCGACGGTCATGACTATTTCGGCACTGGCGAGTGTCCGCCGGAGTGGGACGCTGATTACTGGTTCGATGGGGCGAACTACCTTAGCGAACTGACGGAAAAAGAGATCAGCCTGTGGCGCAATGGCCTAAACAGCGTTGAGGATTTACAGGCGAACCATATCGACGAAACCTTCACCTGGGCGCACCGCATCAGCAATCGGGCGGTAGATTTTCTGCAACAGCCCGCGCGCGCCGAGGAACCCTTCCTGATGGTGGTTTCGTATGATGAGCCGCATCACCCGTTCACCTGTCCGGTGGAGTATTTAGAGAAATACGCTGATTTTTACTACGATCTGGGCGAGAAAGCTCAGGATGACCTGGCGAACAAACCGGAACATCACCGCTTATGGGCGCAGGCGATGCCATCGCCAGTCGGTGATGACGGGCTTTATCACCATCCGCTCTATTTTGCCTGTAATGACTTTGTTGATGACCAAATCGGACGGGTCATCAATGCCTTAACGCCAGAGCAACGTGAAAATACGTGGGTCATTTATACTTCCGATCACGGCGAAATGATGGGCGCACATAAGCTGATCAGTAAAGGAGCGGCGATGTATGACGACATCACCCGTATTCCGCTGATCATCCGTTCGCCGCAAGGGGAGCGGCGACAGGTCGATACGCCAGTCAGTCATATCGATTTACTGCCGACAATGATGGCGCTGGCAGATATTGAAAAACCAGAGATTCTGCCGGGGGAAAATATCCTTGCCGTGAAAGAGCCACGCGGTGTAATGGTGGAATTTAACCGCTACGAGATTGAGCATGACAGCTTTGGCGGTTTTATTCCGGTGCGTTGCTGGGTGACGGATGACTTTAAACTGGTACTCAACCTCTTCACCAGTGATGAACTTTACGATCGCCGTAATGACCCAAATGAAATGCATAACCTGATCGATGATATCCGTTTTGCAGACGTTCGCAGCAAAATGCATGACGCCTTATTGGATTACATGGACAAAATTCGCGATCCGTTCCGCAGTTACCAATGGAGCCTGCGTCCGTGGCGTAAAGATGCACTGCCGCGCTGGATGGGGGCATTTCGTCCACGCCCACAAGATGGCTATTCGCCGGTGGTACGTGACTATGACACCGGCCTACCGACGCAAGGAGTGAAAGTGGAAGAGAAAAAACAGAAGTTCTGACGATAATGCCCGCTGATGAACACCCGGCGGGCATTATTCAGGCTGCTTAAACCAGTGAACCGCCGGTCAGGAAGGAAAAAATCAGGAATATCAGCAAAATGCTGCACACGATGCCGATACCAAAAAGCAAGGTATGGAAAGCCAGCGTCCCGCCGCCAAAAACCAGCGCGCCGCGAATGCCCCAGCGATTTTCCTTACGCATACCGCCAATAAATGCGCAAAGTAGCGCAGCAATGGCCAGTGCGATACCGCTTTGATCGAGGATTTTATCGACATCTACGTCCTCTTTTTTCTCCACGGTGGTAATTTTTTCGCCTTTTATTCCGGCGAGAAGACCTCTTTTAATTTCAGCCGTTTTGTCCGCCACGATGCTTTCAAACGTTGGCGGTGGTGCGGAAAAAGGGCCGAATGAAAAGTGGATAATCCCCATCATTAAAGCGATGGCACCGAACAGCATGCCCAATGAACTGATTTTATTTTGCGCTATGATACCCATCTGACCTCCTTGTAGCGGATGGCGAAAGCATATCAGGAAACGGGCGGACGAAATTCTTAAAAAAAAACCGCTAAAGGTAGAGCGTTAGTGAAATTGCAAAGGAGCAACAATGAAAATTTCCCGCCTTGGAGAAGCGCCCGATTACCGCTTCTCGCTGGCTAATGAGCGTACTTTTCTGGCGTGGATCCGTACCGCACTAGGATTTCTGGCGGCGGGGGTTGGGCTTGATCAACTTGCGCCAGATTTCGCCACGCCCGTCATTCGTGAACTGCTGGCGTTGTTGTTGTGTCTGTTTTCCGGCGGGTTAGCGATGTATGGCTACCTGCGCTGGTTACGCAATGAAAAAGCGATGCGTCTGAAAGAGGACCTGCCCTACACCAACAGCTTATTAATCATTAGCTTAATATTGATGGTCGTGGCGGTGATCGTTATGGGACTGGTGTTGTATGCCGGATAGCCGCAAAGCCAGACGCATTGCCGACCCAGGACTGCAGCCGGAGCGCACATCACTGGCGTGGTTTCGTACCATGCTGGGCTACGGCGCGTTGATGGCGTTGGCTATCAAACACAACTGGCACCAGGCGGGCATGTTATTCTGGATTTCGATTGGCATCCTCGCCATCGTGGCGCTGATCCTCTTGCACTACACCCGTAATCGCAATTTAATGGATGTCACGAATAGCGATTTTTCCCAATTTCACGTAGTCCGTGACAAATTTTTGATCTCCCTCGCGGTGTTATCTCTCGCAATACTGTTTGCTGTAACGCATATACATCAACTTATCGTATTTATTGAGAGAGTCGCATGACAGGAAGTCAGGTCATTGATGCTGAAGAGGACAGGCATAAACTGGTTGTAGAGTACAAGGATGCTCTGCAACCTGCCGATTTTTATCACAATTTCAAACAGCGGGGCATCCGCTCCGTACAGCTCATTCCCTATCTTGAATTTGATGACCGGGGCGATCTGACGGCCGCTTCGGTGACAGCAGAGCTGTGGGGGAAATTTTTAATTGCCCTGTTCGAGTGTTGGGTGCGGGCAGATATCAGTCGTATCTCGATTGAGCTTTTTGACGCCACCTTACAAAAATGGTGTGGCAGCGAAAACCCGCAACCGCGCCGTGACTGCCAGGCGTGCGACTGGCATCGCCTGTGCCCGCACGCTCGCCAGGAGACGCCAGACAGCGTGCTTTGTGCGGGCTATCAGGCGTTTTATTCTTACTCCGCACCGCATATGCGGGTGATGCGTGATCTGATAAAGCAGCATCGTTCTCCCATGGAGCTGATGACGATGCTGCGGTGACGTGCGCTTAAACGGGCTGCCCCTGATGCGACATCCGCGTCGCCAGCGGCAGCCAGCACAGCACGATCAACAATCCCATTAAGGTCATCAACAACCCCAGGCTGCCCTGACCGGTTTGCGGCAACATCGCAGAGAGCGACGCCAGCACGCCGGAACCAATGTTTTGCAGACCGCCGACCAGCGCGCCAGCCGTGCCCGCCAGGAAGGGGAACGGCTCCATCGCGCCGCTGGTCGCCAGCGGAAACAGCATCCCGGCACCGAAAAAGAACAGCGCGGCGGGAACGAGCAGCGTCCAGACATTCATCACGCCAAACCAGTCGGGGATCCACATCAGCAAGCCAGCCAGCAGGCAGCAGATAACCGACTGCCACATTAACGTGGAGAAGCGTTTATTGGGACGTCCGGCAAACCATGCGCCAAAAAACGCTGCCGGAATCGGCAGAATAAACAAAATACTGACCGTCATACTGCTCAGCCTTAACACCGCGCCCATCAGCACGCCGGAGCAGGCTTCAAAGGCGGCAATCCCGGCCAGACCGCCAATCAGCATCAGCAAATAACAGTTAAAACCGCTGTTACCGAAAAGCGTTTTATAACAGGTAAGCAGGCGCGTGCGCGGTGCATCGACCGGACGCGTTTCCGGCATCCAGCGGGCCATACTGAAGGTCACACCAGCACAAAGAACCAACAAAAAGAGATAACAGGCGCGCCAGTTCCACATCGTATCCAGCAGACCGCCGATTAGCGGTGCGAGCAACGGACTGACGAGAATCCCCATGTTTAACAGGCTGTTAGCATGGCGCAACTGTGTCCGTTCATATAAATCTCGCGGCAAAGTACGCGCCATTACGCCGCCAACGCCGGTGCCCATCCCCTGCATCGCGCTGGCGGCAATCAACACCGTCAAACTGGAGGTCGTGACCGCGACCAGCGTTGCCAGCATAAAAATGGACATTCCGACGAGGATCACCGGTCGGCGGCCCACGCGGTCGGAAATCGGGCCATAAAACAGCTGTGAGACACCGTAAGTCAGCAGATAAGCGCCCATTACGCTCTGCACCGCCCCTTCACGGACGTTGAGATCGCGCGCCATATCGGCAATAGCTGGAATATAAATGGTTTGCGCCATCTGACCGACGGCCACGAGTAATACCAACATCAATAACAAATTGACGTTTCTTTGCCTTTTCATTATCACGGATGCTTTTATAAAAATAATTAGAATAAGTCACTACGCATTCCCATAAATGCGGGAGAGGAATCTATCACATTGATGAATGTTAGCCAGATATACGCCAGGAATGGAGAATTGTTTAGCGGCAGAATATGTAAACAAAAGCGGCAATAAATGTTGCCGGGAGGGATTACGTGCGAACTGTAACCCTCTCCCCAAAGGGGCGAGGGGGAAACCACCGTTCCCTTTCAGAAAATGAGCTAAACATTGCACGGGACGGTCCCCTCGCCCCTTTGGGGAGAGGGCTAGGGTGAGGGGCACAGGCAGCGCAGGTGCAAACATTCTGCTGGTAGAAGAAGCCCCCAACTCCAACCCGCACGCTAAATATAAAAGGGGAGCGGTTACCCGCTCCCCTTTGGTGCGACTTGAATCTGAATTACTTCAGGTATTTCAGAACAGCATCAAGCAGTTGCAGTGCTGCAACAATGAGTTTGAGGATAAGAATGGCGATATCCACCAGGCTCATACGCGTCTCCTGTGGTTCAGGAGCACTGCCAGCTGACGTACCTTTCCGCTGCCTGTTGCCAGCTGTTGTGCACGCGGTATCTTAAGGAGAAACGTTGTGCTTGTTGACATAACACAGTGTGCTCACGCGGGGTTAAGGCGCTGACGGCACCACCCGTTTCAGCCAGGACTTAGTGCGCCGGGTAACGATGCGGCCCCCGCATAACACATTGCGTACAGTGATATTATAGAAGTTTACTGTATAAATAAACAGTAACATTTGGACAAAACGCAAACTGTGATCGATACTCAACTATGCCCTAAATACGTCAAAATTCGTGCCGAAATTGCGCGTTCTGCGCGGAACACGTATACTTTCAGTGTTGACATAATACAGTGTGCTTTGCGGTTACCAGCCGCAGGCGGCTGATGAAACCTCGCTCCGGCGGGGTTTTTTGTTATCTGCAATTCAGTACAAAACGTGATCAGCCCCTCAATTTTCCCTTGCTGAAAAATTTTCCATTGTCTCCCCTGTAAAGCTGTGCTTGTATAAATATTGTTAAACACAAAACCAACAAGGTCCCCAATGACTACTTCCATGTTCAACGCAAAACTACTACCAACTGCGCTATCCGCCGCAGTGGTCGTCGTGCGTGTGGTGGTGGTCGTCGGCAATGCGCCGTAGGGACTGGAACAACACACGATTCCAAAACCCCGCCGGCGCAAACCGGGCGGGGTTTTTCGTTTAAGCACCTCCCGGAAAGTCGGCCCAGAAGAAAAGGACTGGAGCATGGCAAGTTCGGGCACAACATCGACGCGTAAGCGCTTTACCGGCGCAGAATTTATCGTTCATTTCCTGGAACAGCAGGGCATTAAGATTGTGACGGGCATTCCGGGCGGTTCTATCCTGCCTGTTTACGATGCCTTAAGCCAAAGCACGCAAATCCGCCATATTCTGGCCCGTCATGAACAGGGCGCGGGATTTATCGCTCAGGGGATGGCGCGCACCGACGGTAAACCGGCGGTCTGTATGGCCTGTAGCGGACCGGGTGCGACTAACCTGGTGACCGCCATTGCCGATGCGCGGCTGGACTCCATCCCGCTGATTTGCATCACCGGTCAGGTTCCCGCCTCGATGATCGGCACCGACGCCTTCCAGGAAGTGGACACCTACGGCATCTCTATCCCCATCACCAAACACAACTATCTGGTCAGACATATCGAAGAACTCCCGCAGGTCATGAGCGATGCCTTCCGCATTGCGCAATCAGGCCGCCCAGGCCCGGTGTGGATAGACATTCCTAAGGATGTGCAAACGGCAGTTTTTGAGATTGAAACACAGCCCGCTATGGCAGAAAAAGCCGCCGCCCCCGCCTTTAGCGAAGAAAGCATTCGTGACGCAGCGGCGATGATTAACGCTGCCAAACGCCCGGTGCTTTATCTGGGCGGCGGTGTGATCAATGCGCCCGCACGGGTGCGTGAACTGGCGGAGAAAGCGCAACTGCCTACCACCATGACTTTAATGGCGCTGGGCATGTTGCCAAAAGCGCATCCGTTGTCGCTGGGTATGCTGGGGATGCACGGCGTGCGCAGCACCAACTATATTTTGCAGGAGGCGGATTTGTTGATAGTGCTCGGTGCGCGTTTTGATGACCGGGCGATTGGCAAAACCGAGCAGTTCTGTCCGAATGCCAAAATTATTCATGTCGATATCGATCGCGCAGAGCTGGGTAAAATCAAGCAGCCGCATGTGGCGATTCAGGCGGATGTTGATGACGTGCTGGCGCAATTGATCCCGCAGGTGGAAGCGCAACCGCGTGCAGAGTGGCACCAGTTGGTAGCGGATTTGCAGCGCGAATTCCCGTGTCCAATCCCGAAAGCGTGCGATCCATTAAGCCATTACGGCCTGATCAACGCCGTTGCCGCCTGTGTCGATGACAATGCGATTATCACCACCGATGTGGGTCAGCATCAGATGTGGACCGCGCAAGCTTATCCGCTCAATCGCCCACGCCAGTGGCTGACCTCCGGTGGGCTGGGCACGATGGGTTTTGGCCTGCCTGCGGCGATTGGCGCGGCGCTGGCGAACCCGGATCGCAAAGTGTTGTGTTTCTCCGGCGACGGCAGCCTGATGATGAATATTCAGGAGATGGCGACCGCCAGTGAAAATCAGCTGGATGTCAAAATCATTCTGATGAACAACGAAGCGCTGGGGCTGGTGCATCAGCAACAGAGTCTGTTCTACGAGCAAGGCGTTTTTGCCGCCACCTATCCGGGCAAAATCAACTTTATGCAGATTGCCGCCGGATACGGCCTCGAAACCTGTGATTTGAATAACGAAGCCGATCCGCAGGCTGCATTGCAGGAAATCATCAATCGCCCTGGCCCGGCGCTGATCCATGTGCGCATTGATGCCGAAGAAAAAGTTTACCCGATGGTGCCGCCAGGTGCGGCGAATACTGAAATGGTGGGGGAATAAGCCATGCAAAACACAACTCATAACAACGTAATTCTGGAGCTCACCGTTCGCAACCATCCGGGCGTAATGACCCACGTTTGTGGCCTTTTTGCCCGCCGCGCTTTTAACGTTGAAGGCATTCTTTGTCTGCCGATTCAGGACAGCGACAAAAGCCATATCTGGCTACTGGTCAATGACGACCAGCGTCTGGAGCAGATGATAAGCCAAATCGATAAGCTGGAAGATGTCGTGAAAGTGCAGCGTAATCAGTCCGATCCGACGATGTTTAACAAGATCGCGGTGTTTTTTCAGTAACCGCTCAAGGCTTGAACAACATCGCGCTTATCGTTAAGGTAAGCGCGTTTTTTTTTACCCGCCAGGACAAGACCATGATCACCGTTGCCCTTATAGACGATCACCTCATCGTCCGCTCCGGCTTTGCGCAGCTGCTGGGGCTGGAACCTGATTTGCAGGTAGTTGCCGAGTTTGGTTCGGGGCGCGAGGCGCTGGCGGGGCTGCCGGGGCGCGGTGTGCAGGTGTGTATTTGCGATATCTCCATGCCCGATATCTCCGGTCTGGAACTGCTAAGCCAGCTGCCGAAAGGTATGGCGACAATAATGCTCTCTGTTCATGACAGTCCGGCGCTGGTTGAGCAGGCGCTTAACGCGGGGGCGCGCGGCTTTCTCTCCAAACGCTGTAGCCCTGACGAACTGATTGCGGCGGTGCATACGGTTGCTACGGGCGGCTGTTATCTGACGCCGGATATTGCCATTAAACTGGCATCCGGTCGTCAGGACCCGCTGACCAAACGTGAACGCCAGGTGGCGGAAAAACTGGCGCAAGGAATGGCGGTGAAAGAGATTGCCGCCGAACTGGGCTTGTCACCGAAAACGGTACACGTCCATCGCGCCAATCTGATGGAAAAACTGGGCGTCAGTAACGACGTAGAACTGGCGCGCCGCATGTTTGATGGCTGGTGATGAAGACGTTGTTCTCCCGCTTAATTACCGTTATTGCCTGCTTTTTTATCTTCTCTGCCGCATGGTTTTGCCTGTGGAGTATCAGCCTGCACCTGGTTGAGCGCCCTGATATGGCGGTGCTGTTATTTCCGTTTGGTCTGCGGCTAGGGCTAATGCTGCAATGCCCGCGCGGATACTGGCCCGTATTGCTGGGTGCGGAATGGCTGCTGATTTACTGGCTAACGCAGGCGGTCGGTTTAACCCATTTTCCGTTATTGATGATCGGTAGTTTACTGACGTTACTGCCCGTAGCGCTGATCTCGCGCTATCGCCATCAGCGTGACTGGCGCACCTTGCTGTTACAGGGGGCGGCGTTAACGGCGGCGGCGTTGTTGCAGTCGCTGCCCTGGCTTTGGCACGGCAAAGAGTCGTGGAATGCGCTGTTGCTGACTTTAACTGGCGGCCTGACGCTGGCCCCGATATGTCTGGTGTTCTGGCACTATCTCGCCAATAACACCTGGCTGCCGCTCGGCCCGTCACTGGTTTCTCAACCGATCAACTGGCGCGGGCGGCATCTGGTCTGGTACTTGCTGTTGTTTGTTATTAGTCTCTGGCTCCAGTTGGGATTGCCGGACGAACTGTCGCGCTTTACGCCATTCTGCCTGGCGCTGCCGATTATCGCGCTGGCCTGGCACTACGGTTGGCAAGGGGCGCTGATCGCGACGTTGATGAACGCCATCGCGCTGATCGCCAGTCAAACCTGGCGCGATCATCCGGTGGATTTATTGCTCTCGTTGCTGGTGCAAAGTCTGACAGGGTTGTTACTGGGCGCTGGCATCCAGCGGTTGCGTGAACTTAACCAGTCGCTGCAAAAGGAACTGGCGCGCAATCAGCATCTGGCTGAACGGTTGCTGGAAACCGAAGAGAGCGTGCGTCGTGATGTGGCGCGTGAGCTGCATGATGATATCGGTCAGACCATCACTGCTATTCGTACTCAGGCGGGCATTGTTCAGCGGCTGGCGGCAGATAACGCCAGCGTGAAGCAGAGCGGGCAGCTCATCGAACAACTATCGCTGGGCGTTTACGACGCGGTGCGCCGTTTGTTGGGTCGGTTACGTCCGCGCCAGTTGGATGATCTCACCCTGGAGCAGGCCATCCGCTCACTGATGCGGGAAATGGAGCTGGAAGGGCGCGGTATTGTCAGCCATCTCGAATGGCGAATCGATGAATCAGCATTAAGTGAAAACCAGCGCGTGACGCTGTTTCGTGTCTGCCAGGAAGGGCTGAACAACATTGTGAAACATGCTGATGCCAGCGCGGTCACCCTGCAAGGCTGGCAGCAGGATGAACGGTTGATGCTGGTTATTGAAGACGATGGCAGCGGTTTGCCGCCGGGTTCCGGGCAACAAGGTTTTGGCCTCACCGGAATGCGCGAGCGCGTAACGGCGCTGGGTGGCACATTACACATTTCCTGTCTGCACGGCACGCGTGTCAGCGTTTCTCTACCTCAACGCTATGTCTAAGGTTTGATGATGTTGCCGTTTCTGAAAGCGCCTGCCGATGCGCCATTAATGACTGATAAATATGAAATTGATGCCCGCTATCGCTACTGGCGTCGGCATATTCTGCTGACCATCTGGCTGGGTTACGCGCTGTTTTACTTCACGCGGAAAAGTTTTAACGCCGCGGTACCAGAAATCCTTGCTAACGGCGTGCTCAGCCG
Organism: Escherichia sp. KCJ4928; assembly: GCF_004352695.1. Classification (NCBI taxonomy): domain Bacteria; kingdom Pseudomonadati; phylum Pseudomonadota; class Gammaproteobacteria; order Enterobacterales; family Enterobacteriaceae; genus Escherichia; species Escherichia sp. KCJ4928. Next base: position 11,620 of record NZ_SJWV01000050.1, on the reverse strand, counting down.
TAGCGATATCGGCCTGTTAGCGACCCTGTTTTACATTACTTACGGCGTGTCGAAGTTTGTCTCCGGCATTGTCAGCGATCGCTCAAATGCCCGTTATTTTATGGGGATAGGGCTTATCGCCACGGGCATCATGAACATTCTGTTTGGCTTCTCGACGTCGCTATGGGCGTTTGCCGTGCTCTGGGTGCTGAACGCCTTTTTCCAGGGCTGGGGTTCACCGGTGTGTGCGCGTCTGTTAACGGCCTGGTATTCACGTACCGAGCGCGGCGGTTGGTGGGCATTATGGAACACGGCGCATAACGTCGGCGGCGCACTCATTCCCATTGTGATGGCAGCGAGCGCGCTGCATTACGGCTGGCGTGCCGGGATGATGATTGCTGGTTGTATGGCGATAGTCGTGGGGATTTTTCTCTGCTGGCGGCTACGCGATCGCCCGCAGGCGTTAGGTTTACCGGCGGTCGGTGAATGGCGGCACGACGCGCTGGAAATTGCTCAACAACAAGAAGGGGCAGGGTTGACGCGTAAAGAGATCCTGACCAAATATGTGTTACTGAATCCGTATATCTGGCTGCTTTCGTTTTGCTATGTGCTGGTCTATGTGGTCCGGGCGGCAATCAACGACTGGGGCAATTTGTATATGTCCGAGACGCTGGGCGTCGATCTGGTCACGGCGAATACGGCAGTGACGATGTTTGAACTGGGCGGATTTATCGGTGCGCTGGTAGCCGGTTGGGGCTCGGACAAATTGTTTAACGGCAACCGTGGGCCGATGAATTTGATTTTCGCCGCCGGAATTTTGCTTTCAGTCGGCTCGCTGTGGCTGATGCCATTTGCCAGCTACGTGATGCAGGCAACCTGCTTCTTCACCATTGGTTTTTTTGTCTTTGGCCCGCAGATGTTAATCGGCATGGCGGCGGCAGAGTGTTCCCACAAAGAGGCGGCAGGGGCGGCGACGGGGTTTGTCGGCTTGTTTGCTTATCTGGGGGCGTCGCTTGCTGGTTGGCCGCTGGCGAAAGTACTCGATACCTGGCACTGGAGCGGATTTTTTGTGGTTATCTCTATCGCCGCCGGGATTTCCGCACTGCTGTTACTGCCCTTTTTGAACGCCCAGGCACCGCGCGAAGCGTGATGCATCTCACCTTTTCACTTCATATCCGGCAAAACTAAGAAATTTTCCAGGTTTTGCCTGGACGCTATCTCAGGCCTGATTTGCTGCTGATTTTTACAATGCATGCCTCACGCAGGTATTCATTTCAGGAGTAACCCATGCTGGCTTTCTTAAACCAGGTTCGCAAGCCGACCCTGGACCTTCCGCTCGAAGTGCGGCGCAAAATGTGGTTCAAACCGTTCATGCAATCCTACCTGGTGGTCTTTATCGGCTACCTGACGATGTACCTGATTCGCAAGAACTTTAACATCGCGCAGAACGACATGATCTCGACCTACGGGTTGAGCATGACGCAGCTGGGGATGATCGGCCTGGGTTTCTCCATCACTTATGGCGTGGGTAAAACGCTGGTTTCCTACTACGCCGACGGCAAAAACACCAAACAATTCCTGCCGTTCATGCTGATCCTGTCTGCCATTTGTATGCTGGGCTTCAGTGCCAGTATGGGCAGCGGCTCGGTTAGCCTGTTCCTGATGATTGCCTTCTACGCCTTAAGCGGCTTTTTCCAGAGTACCGGCGGTTCGTGCAGTTACTCCACCATCACCAAATGGACGCCGCGTCGTAAACGCGGGACATTCCTCGGTTTCTGGAATATTTCTCACAACCTTGGCGGTGCAGGCGCAGCAGGTGTGGCGCTGTTCGGGGCAAATTACCTGTTCGATGGCCATGTCATCGGCATGTTTATCTTCCCGTCGATTATCGCGCTGATTGTCGGTTTTATCGGCCTGCGTTACGGCAGCGACTCCCCGGAATCTTATGGCCTCGGCAAAGCTGAAGAACTGTTCGGCGAGGAGATCAGCGAAGAGGACAAAGAGACAGAATCTACCGATATGACCAAGTGGCAGATCTTTGTTGAGTATGTGCTGAAAAACAAAGTGATCTGGCTGCTGTGCTTCGCCAACATTTTCCTCTATGTGGTACGTATTGGTATCGACCAGTGGTCAACCGTATACGCGTTCCAGGAACTGAAACTCTCTAAAGCGGTGGCGATTCAGGGCTTTACGCTGTTTGAAGCTGGTGCGCTGGTCGGTACGCTGCTGTGGGGCTGGCTCTCTGACCTGGCGAACGGTCGCCGTGGCCTGGTGGCCTGCATCGCGCTGGCGCTGATTATCGCCACGCTCGGTGTGTATCAACATGCCAGCAACGAATATATCTATCTGGCTTCTCTCTTTGCGTTGGGTTTCCTGGTCTTTGGCCCGCAATTGTTGATTGGTGTGGCTGCTGTTGGCTTTGTACCTAAAAAAGCGATTGGCGCTGCCGATGGTATTAAAGGCACCTTTGCTTACCTGATTGGTGACAGCTTTGCCAAGTTAGGTCTGGGAATGATTGCCGATGGGACGCCGGTATTCGGCCTTACCGGCTGGGCAGGCACCTTCGCCGCACTTGATATCGCCGCGATTGGTTGTATCTGCCTGATGGCGATAGTGGCGGTGATGGAAGAACGCAAAATCCGCCGCGAGAAAAAAATTCAGCAGTTGACAGTGGCATAAACGTAACTGGTGACTTTTGCCCGGCATGACGCCGGGCTTTTTTATTATTCCGTGACTTCCAGCGTAGTGAAGGCAAACTTCTCGCCATCAAATAGCCCCTGACTGGTTAGTTTTAGCGCGGGGATCACTGGCAGAGAAAGAAACGCCATCTGAATAAACGGCTCATCGGGTAACGGACCGCATTCACGGGCGGCGGCTTTCAAGGCGTCAATTTGTTCCGCCAGCGACTGCGCCGTGTCGGTGCTCATCAGGCCGGCAATGGGCAACGGCAGATGACTTTGGACCTGGCCGTTACGTACCACGCACAGCCCGCCGCCATCCTGAATCACCTGATTGACCGCCAGCGCCATCTCTTCGGCACTGCGACCGATCACCACAATATTATGGCTGTCATGGCTGACCGTCGCAGCCAGCGCACCTTCATTCAGTCCAAAGCCGCCAAGCAAACCACAAGCCGGAGCCAGCCGTTGCCCGTAACGCTCAAGTACGGCAATAAAGCTCACATCATCGCGATCAAAACCATTTTCGCTGTAGACGCTGGAGTGGGAGTGCGTAATCAATTCGTTATGGATGACGTCAATGACCCGATAGCGTTTTCCGGGCGTAAATTGCAGGGCAAAGTCGCTGGCGGAAACTGGCTGGCGGGCAATGGTGTTGCCATATGGCGGAGCGGATTGTGCCAGTCTCGCCGACTCTTCCGCCTGTAAGGTTTGCGCATCAATCGGCTCGCCTTTCACCAGTACCTGCTGCACCGTGACCTTACGCGCATCGCTCAACAGGACGATATCGGCCTGCTTGCCGGGTGCCAGTAAGCCGAGGTGATTCAGACCAAAGTGGCGCGCCGTCGACCAGCTGGCGACGCGATATGCCACATGCAGCGGCACATTGTGTTGTTCGATCAGGCGGCGAATTAAGGCATCGATGTGTCCTTCATGGGCGATCTCCCACGGGTTACGGTCATCGGTACAGAGCATGCATTGCGGGCTGTTAAATTCGTTGATCAACGGTGCCAGCGCGTTGAGATTGCGGGCAGCGGACCCTTCGCGGATCATCAACGACATGCCGAGTTGTAATTTCCGGCGTCCTTCTTCCAGCTGATAACTTTCGTGGCAGTTTTCAATACCCGCAGTAATATAGGCGTTAAGTTCTTTACCACCCAAACCCGGGCAGTGACCGTCCAGCGTCAGGTGGCGAAATGCATCCAGTTTATCGAGCAGCGCATTCTGCCCGCTAATTACGCCAGGGTAGTCCATCATTTCTGCAAGGCCGGTAACCTGCGGATGGTCCCGCCAGGCGAGCATCTGTTCAAGGGTAAAACTGGCACCGTTAACATCGCAGCCTTCCAGGGCGGGTACGCAAGAGCTGACCTGTAAGTACTGGTTTTGCCTTGCCTGTTCGGCACAGCGGGCAAACCAGGCGAATCCGGCTTCTCCCATCACGTTGACGATTTCATGAGGGTCGCAAATAACGGTCGTCAGGCCGCGCGGCAGGGTAGCGGTTTCAAAAGTGACCGGCGTCATCATGCTGGATTCAATATGCAGGTGAGCATCAATAAACCCTGGCACCGCCGTTGCGCCGCGAGCATCAATCCGCTGCAAAGCCGGAGCATCAGCGTATTCTGCGCCAACACCGGCAATGTAACGTCCTTTAATCACAATTGGGCCGGAAATTTCTCCGCCATTGATCAGGTCGAGAATAGAGACATTATCAATAATATAATCGGCAACAGCGTCGCCACGGGAAACGGCTAACAATTCCTGGTATTCAGCCCGGCTAATGTGATGAAATTTATGGTTAATAGAATTATTCATATTTTTCTCATTTTGATTTTATCAATTTGATTATTATTTATCATAAAGAAACGTCGCGAGATTATTAAAGAATATCCATTAATGTGCAATTGAAATGTGATAATTATCACTGAACCGTTGTTGTCATTTGTTTTACAAAAGCAAGGGATTAAATCTCCTCCAATGGACAAAAAAATGAATAATGACAATACCGATTACGTGAGTAATGAATCAGGGACGCTTTCGCGATTATTTAAACTACCTCAGCATGGGACCACCGTCCGCACAGAATTGATTGCGGGGATGACCACTTTTTTAACCATGGTGTACATCGTTTTTGTGAACCCGCAAATCCTCGGCGCGGCACAAATGGACCCGAAAGTGGTGTTTGTTACCACCTGTTTGATTGCCGGTATCGGCAGTATTGCGATGGGGATATTTGCTAACTTACCCGTGGCGCTGGCTCCGGCAATGGGGCTGAACGCCTTCTTTGCCTTCGTGGTCGTGGGGGCGATGGGCATCTCCTGGCAGACCGGGATGGGCGCAATATTCTGGGGCGCAGTTGGACTATTTTTGCTCACGCTGTTTCGTATCCGGTACTGGATGATCTCCAACATTCCCTTAAGTTTACGTATTGGTATCACCAGCGGAATTGGATTATTTATCGCCTTAATGGGATTAAAAAATACTGGCGTTATTGTCGCCAATAAAGACACGCTGGTGATGATTGGCGATTTAAGTTCTCACGGCGTGTTGTTAGGTATTTTAGGGTTTTTTATTATAACCGTGTTGTCATCACGTCATTTTCATGCCGCGGTGCTGGTTTCTATTGTGGTGACGTCTTGCTGTGGATTATTTTTCGGTGATGTTCATTTTAGCGGCGTCTATTCCATTCCGCCTGATATTAGCGGCGTCATTGGTGAAGTAGATTTGAGCGGCGCGTTAACACTTGAACTCGCCGGTATCATTTTCTCCTTTATGCTGATCAACCTATTTGATTCATCAGGAACATTAATTGGTGTAACTGATAAAGCGGGCTTAATAGATAGTAACGGTAAATTCCCCAATATGAATAAGGCGCTGTATGTTGATAGCGTCAGTTCGGTGGCGGGTGCGTTTATCGGCACCTCGTCTGTTACTGCCTATATTGAAAGTACTTCTGGTGTGGCAGTCGGTGGCCGCACGGGGCTGACTGCGGTTGTGGTTGGCGTTATGTTCCTGTTGGTTATGTTCTTCTCACCGCTGGTGGCGATGGTTCCTCCTTACGCAACCGCCGGAGCGTTAATCTTTGTTGGCGTGCTGATGACTTCGAGCCTGGCGCGCGTTAACTGGGATGATTTTACCGAATCGGTGCCTGCGTTTATTACCACGGTGATGATGCCCTTTACTTTCTCGATCACCGAAGGGATTGCACTCGGCTTTATGTCGTACTGCATCATGAAAGTGTGCACCGGGCGCTGGTGCGATCTGAACCTGTGTGTGGTGGTGGTCGCAGCTCTGTTTGCACTGAAGATTATTCTGGTGGATTAGTAACTGGCGAGGGTTTCCAGATATCATGAGTTCTGATTACGCAGGAGAACTCATGATCTGGATAATGCTCGCCACGCTGGCGGTAGTGTTTGTGGTTGGTTTTCGGGTGCTGACATCCGGGGCCAGAAAAGCGATTCGCCGTCTCAGCGATCGGCTGAATATCGATGTCGTACCCGTGGAGTCGATGGTCGATCAAATGGGAAAGTCAGCCGGTGACGAATTTTTACGTTATTTGCATCGCCCGGATGAGTCGCACCTGCAAAACGCCGCGCAGGTGTTGCTCATCTGGCAAATTGTCATTGTCGATGGTAGCGAACAGAACCTGCTGCAATGGCATCGGATTTTACAAAAAGCCCGTCTTGCCGCGCCGATTACCGATGCTCAGGTCAGGCTGGCGCTGGGTTTTCTGCGCGAAACCGAACCTGAAATGCAGGATATTAATGCTTTTCAGATGCGCTATAACGCGTTCTTTCAGCCTGCCGAGGGCGTTCACTGGCTGCATTAAAACCGCTTCGTCTTATCAGCCTACAGACCGCGCCTGACCTGTCGGGTGGATAAGACGTTCACGCCGCATCCGGTAATCTTTGCCCTGTTCCGTTTCGATCTTAACTCCAGCTCAAGCAACACCATAAAAGTTGCAAAAACGTTAAATGCGTCACACATTTCAATGTTAAAGTGGTCGGCTTTTCCCCTGAAACATGCCACGGGTAACACCATGAGTGAATTTATTGCCGAAAACCGCGGCGCGGATGCCATCACCCGACCGAACTGGTCAGCCGTTTTCTCGGTGGCGTTTTGCGTCGCCTGTCTGATTATCGTTGAGTTTTTGCCCGTCAGTTTGTTGACGCCTATGGCCCAGGATTTAGGCATTTCGGAAGGGGTTGCCGGGCAATCGGTGACCGTGACCGCCTTTGTGGCAATGTTTGCCAGTTTGTTTATTACCCAGACAATTCAGGCCACTGACCGCCGCTACGTTGTTATTTTGTTTGCCGTTTTGCTGACGCTCTCCTGTTTGCTGGTTTCCTTTGCCAACTCATTCAGTTTGCTTTTAATCGGTCGTGCCTGTCTGGGGCTGGCGCTGGGCGGGTTCTGGGCGATGTCGGCGTCGCTGACCATGCGTCTGGTGCCGCCGCGTACGGTGCCGAAGGCGCTGTCGGTGATCTTCGGCGCGGTTTCTATTGCGCTGGTGATTGCCGCGCCGTTGGGCAGTTTTTTAGGCGAGCTTATCGGTTGGCGCAATGTCTTTAATGCGGCGGCGGTGATGGGCGTGCTGTGTATTTTCTGGATTATCAAATCATTGCCTTCACTGCCAGGCGAACCCTCGCATCAGAAACAAAATACTTTCCGCTTATTACAACGTCCGGGTGTGATGGCAGGGATGATCGCCATCTTCATGTCTTTCGCCGGGCAGTTTGCTTTCTTCACATATATTCGCCCGGTGTATATGAACCTGGCGGGATTCGGCGTGGATGGCTTAACGCTGGTGCTGTTGAGTTTTGGCATTGCCAGCTTTATCGGTACGTCGCTTTCGTCATTCATTCTTAAACGTTCGGTAAAACTGGCCTTAGCAGGCGCGCCGTTAATACTGGCTGTGAGTGCGTTGGTGCTGACGTTGTGGGGAAGCGATAAAATCGTTGCTACCGGCGTGGCGATTATCTGGGGGCTAACTTTTGCATTGGTTCCCGTCGGCTGGTCAACGTGGATCACCCGCTCGCTGGCCGATCAGGCAGAAAAAGCCGGGTCTATTCAGGTGGCGGTTATTCAGCTTGCTAATACCTGTGGCGCGGCAATCGGCGGTTATGCGCTGGATAATATTGGTCTGACTTCGCCGTTGATGTTGTCCGGCACATTGATGTTGCTGACTGCATTGTTGGTTACTGCAAAGGTGAAAATGAAGAAATCCTGATATCAGGTAAAGAAGCGTTGGTCAGTAGTTGTTGCTGTTCTTACATATCCGGGCATTCTACCTTACCCAACGCTTCCCAATAATTGCTCTGATTATTACGTTCCATCGCCACGATGGCCTCGCGTATATGTTGTTTATTGTTTTCATCTGACAACATTAACTTTTCCCACGCTTCATCTGATAATGACGCCTGTGGCGTGCAAATTTTACGTAAATCTTGTAATACCGTGGTTTTCTCTTTTGCGGACTGCAGTGAGCTAAAAGGCGACTCGGCGTATACGATGCCTGGCATAGCGAAAAAAGTGAAAATAAGCGGTAGTGTCGTTGGTTTCATGGATTCAACCTTTTACAAATGTGTATCGAATGAAGCATAAGTGTAGTTTGCTTTCATCGCTCTCATCATGCTGTACGAAACGCGCTTGCGTGGTCAGTAAGAAGTGCCAGACTTTATATTCCACTTTTATTCCTTTTTATTCTTATCGATAGCGTTTCGTTTTTTAAACCGCAGCGACCTTACCGCTATAGTCAGGTAATCATTAATAAAAGGATAAAAAAAATGAAACTGACAACACATCATCTACGGACAGGGGCCGCATTATTGCTGGCCGGAATTCTGCTGGCAGGTTGCGACCAGAGTAGCAGCGATGCAAAACACATTAAAGTTGGCGTTATAAATGGCGCAGAACAAGATGTCGCGGAAGTCGCTAAAAAGGTGGCAAAAGAGAAATATGGCCTCGATGTTGAACTGGTAGGATTTAGCGGTTCGTTGCTACCGAACGATGCGACAAATCATGGCGAACTTGATGCGAATGTCTTCCAGCATCGACCCTTTCTTGAACAAGATAATCAGGCGCATGGTTATAAACTGGTAGCGGTGGGAAATACGTTTGTCTTCCCTATGGCGGGTTATTCCAAAAAAATCAAAACCGTGGCGCAAATAAAAGAAGGCGCGACAGTGGCGATCCCCAACGACCCGACCAACCTTGGTCGCGCACTTTTACTGTTGCAAAAAGAGAAGCTAATTACTCTGAAAGAGGGAAAAGGGTTATTACCTACCGCGCTGGATATAACCGATAATCCTCGTCATTTGCAGATTATGGAACTCGAGGGGGCGCAGCTCCCGCGCGTACTGGATGATCCCAAAGTTGATGTAGCGATTATCAGCACCACTTACATTCAGCAGACAGGGCTTTCTCCGGTGCACGACAGCGTATTTATTGAAGATAAGAATTCGCCGTATGTGAATATTTTGGTGGCACGGGAAGATAATAAGAATGCAGAAAACGTGAAGGAATTTCTGCAATCTTATCAATCACCCGAAGTCGCTAAAGCGGCAGAAACCATTTTTAACGGTGGCGCGGTGCCTGGCTGGTAATTCTCACTCATGCCGCGCCGGACGATTTATTTTTCTGGCGCGGCGACGGGAATCCATTGAAATCAAAATCACCGATGACAGAATCAGCAGCGTTCCCAGCCAGTCCGGTAATGTGAACGTGATCCCCAGCAACAGCAAAGAGAGTAGCGCGCTACTTAATGGTTCTGCACAGCTCAAAATGCTGGCTTTTGGACCGCCAATTAATTGTGCTCCTTTCAGGTACAGACTAAATGTCAGGGACGTACCAATGACCACCAAATAAAAAAACGCCAGAATCAAACTGCCGTTAACGACAAAGTTTGTTCCTTGTCTGGCATAAAAAGGCAACAGAATCAGACCGCCAATCAGCATACTCCAGCCGACGACTGGTAACGTGCCATAGCGGGCAATTAGCGTTGAGGGATAGGTGGTATAGAATGCAGCAGCAAATGCCGAGGCAATGCCCCAGAACAACGCGGCAGGAGAGATCGATAATGACGTCGGATTACCGTGTGTCACCAATAAAAAAGTCCCGACCAGCGATGTCAAAATAGCGCAGAAAACCAGAATGCCCGGGCGCGATTTACGCACCAGTGAGAACCAGGCGACGATAATCGTCGGTGAGAGGAATTGCAGCACCGTTGCCGTGGCTGCGTTCGATTTTTCGATGGTTAGCAAAAAAGTGAGCTGTACAGTTAGCGCGCCAACCACGGAAAAAATCAGCAGGCTAATGGCATCTTTATGATTGTTAATAATAGAAAAGATTTTATCGCCATGAACAAATGACAGCGTCAGTAGAATCAAACCGGCGAATATCAAACGCGTCATAGTCAAAAACTGCGACGACATCTGGCTTTGCTCCATGATGTATTGCGCGCAGACCCCTGAACTTCCCCACAACACGGCGGCAATCAGAACGTTCAGCATCCCCTTTCTGGTGGAACCCATTTTTCCCTCTGCATACTGTTTTGTCGTTTATGTATGCAGGCATGATAGCAAAAATGGCGAGGATGGCTCTGTTTGCGCCACGCCGATTTTTCTTAGCCCAGACTGGTGAGCTAAATATCTTTAATAAACAGCAGGCAAATCATCGCAATACCCAACATCCCTATCGCCAGCCAGAACAACGCATGGTAGCTCCAGATTTCAACCATAATTCCGTCAACAGAGCCGGCGATAATCCAGCCGACGCGTGAAGTATTTGCATATAACGTTGTCGCAGAGCCTATTTTTTCAGGCATCAAGTCCTGAAAATAAAGCATGCCGATACCACAGAGAATACCAAGGAAGATGGCATTAAGAATTTGCAATTCCAGCTCAACCGCCGGAGTCGTCGCCATGAGTACGCTGGCGTAAAAACACATTCCACTCACGATAGCAATGAGCATTAATAGTCGCTTGCCAATACGTTTCATGTAATAGCCTGCGATTAACATCATCGGAATTTCCAGACCGGCAGCGATACCAATCATTTCTCCAGCCAGTTTATCGGTTAGATGCAGTTCATCAATAATAAATAGCGGCATATTTATCATGTAGAGATTATTCGCCGCCCACATCATTGAACAGACCACAAAAAGTAGCCGCGTATCCCGCTTCCTGTGGGTGGAGGGTAAAATTTCTACGGGTTGGGTAACGACAGGAATATTTCTTTGTATTGATGGCAAAAACAACCAGACTATCAGTCCGCAAACAACAAATGCGATGGCAGCGGTGAGATACATCACTTTAAAACTAAATCCCATTGCCAGTTCATAAGCGAGCGGTGGCCCGATAACCCAGGCAAGCGAGATCTGAGCACGTAAAAATGTACTGAACATGACCGTCTCACGGCCTGTTCTGTCGGCGTGTTCACGGGCGAGGGCGAACATTTGCGGGTTTGCGGTGGAAGCAAAACTACTCAGAAGTACGCCCGTTGAGAGGAGAATGAAGTAGTTGCGATTCCACGCAAAAAGCGTGCAGGCCAGCACTCCAAATAAGCAACATAGCAGAATCAGTAATTTACGGTCGCCTTGTTTATCGGAGTGCCTTGCCAGAAATTGACTGACCAGAATTCCCATAATAGCGCTACCGGTGAAGAAAAAACCTACCATTATAGGACGGGCTTTCAGTTCATCTGCGAGGAATATACTTAGGGTAGGAGTCTGAAGAGCGCCCGCAATACCCGTCAGAAAGGCGACAAGTAAAAATGCCGCGGCAGTGAGATCAAGTATTTTTGATGGAGTGGTAGCCGTTTTTTGCATTCTTCTGAATCACCGGGCGAAAAAATATAACTGAGTTACAAATAAGTACCAGTCGAATGAGTATTGTATTAAGAATTTTTGAGTATCGCTGATACAACCAGAAAGCAATGCTAGCGCAATATTATAGGGCCAGCAATTG
>NZ_SJWV01000509.1:0-719 GCF_004352695.1 Escherichia sp. KCJ4928 | reverse complement strand
GGATATATTATATCAATGGAGTTTTTATGAAGCGTAATATTATAGGCGGTGCATTCACTCTGGCATCTCTAATGCTGGCCGGGCATGCACTGGCAGAAGATGGTGTTGTTCACTTCGTCGGTGAAATTGTCGACACTACTTGTGAAGTTACCTCCGATACAGCCGATCAAATTGTCCCACTGGGTAAAGTCAGTAAAAATGCATTTTCAGGTGTAGGTAGTCTGGCGTCGCCACAGAAGTTCAGTATTAAACTTGAAAATTGCCCGGCAACGTACACTCAAGCAGCCGTTCGTTTTGATGGTACAGAAGCGCCTGGCGGCGACGGCGACCTGAAAGTGGGTACGCCGCTTACAGCAGGCAACCCTGGTGATTTTACCGGTACAGGACAAGCGATTGCGGCAACCGGCGTTGGTATTCGTATTTTTAACCAGTCCGATAATTCGCAGGTTAAACTTTATAACGACTCTGCTTATACCGCTATCGATGCTGAAGGCAAGGCTGAAATGAAGTTTATTGCACGCTATGTGGCAACCAATGCGACCGTAACGGCTGGTACGGCGAACGCGGATTCACAATTTACTGTCGAATATAAGAAATAATTTATCAAGGGCCTTTTTATTCAGTTGGCTTTGGCCAGGGAGTCGTTATGTCCAGAAAAAGTTGTTTAATCAGGCTCTTTAAAACAACAGTTTCATGTAAGTTATTTACCGCGATTATAC
>NZ_SJWV01000508.1:0-727 GCF_004352695.1 Escherichia sp. KCJ4928 | reverse complement strand
GATTATAATAGCAAAAATAAATATTATCATCTTTGATAGATTACTTGAGATAGCCAGCATCTTGTAAAGCCTTTATCGTTTTTTTATGCTCTGGATTAATATAATCACTACATCTATCTGAGCAATCTGTTGTTGATGGACATGTCAACCCATGGTCATTTACAGCCAAGTCTTTTTTATTATCTTCAATCATTTCAGAATGGGATAGCTTTACTTTTCTGCCGTACATACCGAACAGATTTAACCCGTAATCTCTAATCTCTTTTTCATAACCCAGCCCTTTCGCCGATCGGCTAACACCAGCGTCATTTAATTTAGACACTCGACAAAATGCCATACAATGGAAAAATTGATCAGTCCCACCTAAATTTAATCTCTTCATATCTTCATAAGTATCAGATAATATATCCCATGCTCTTTGATGGTTTAGTTGATCTTTTCTTCTTATTAGCGCTACATCTGCGGGACTTAACCCTAATGGATCAATACCATTCACCGGATTCAGCGGGTACGCATACAGACTCCATCCCCCCCTCCAGCCCTATCGGGTCCTGAGTGATATACCGCCCCTGCAACGGATCGTAGTACCGGTTCCGGTTGTAGTACAGCCCCGACTCCTTATCATACTGCTGCCCCGGCAGCCGGTACGGCTGGTGCAGGTGATGCGGGTTCTCCTCATTAAGCTGGTTGCCCCATTCATCATATTCCGCGCTCCACGCCGTATTGC
>NZ_SJWV01000507.1:0-734 GCF_004352695.1 Escherichia sp. KCJ4928 | reverse complement strand
TGCTGTACCGCTGGAGTAACGGGCGTGTGACGCTGGACTGCAGCGGACGGGAGGCACTGGATGACCTGGTACGTCCGTTTTATCTGCTGGAGGGGCGCAACGTTCCTGACTTCCGGAGCAGCATCGGAGCGCAGTATGGTGAATTTCTCGGGAACGGCGACAATGTCGGTAAGCTGTTAGAAGGGGAATATTTTACGGTGCGTGGCTACCAGAAAGGGACCGTACACATAGTTCTTTAAGCGTTCTGATCTTGTTGAAAAACTGAATGATATTATTGCACGGCATTATCCAGGTGCATTGCCGCCACGAGTCTGATTAAACAGAAAAGCCCTGGTATTTATGCCGGGGCTTTTTTTCTGTAATCATCATAATCTCAGAACACGATGTGACATTGTCACATCAATTGTTGTTCATATCGATGCCATCATTCCTGCCTGAATCTGTCTTTTTAGGTGCTGTTTTAGAGGAAGAACGGCGGGATGGTTTTTTCGATTCTGCTTCCCGAATAATGTCACGAAGTGCCTTCTCTCCTACTTCATACCCTGCATTTTTGAGCGTGTCACGAACATCTGCCAGTGTATAACCCTTTGTCCTTACCAGGACAATAATGTCATCACGAATGGCATCAAGAAAATCACGCAATGTTTTCCGTTGAGCGGTGAGGTCCGGCAATTCTGATAAAGCAGCTTTTGCCAGCTGGATGTCATCATCTGAGTAAAATTTTTTAGAAGCCA
>NZ_SJWV01000506.1:0-745 GCF_004352695.1 Escherichia sp. KCJ4928 | reverse complement strand
GCGACCATCGCGGCCTGCCGCTGGCGCTCATCAGCACGGAAGGGGCAACAGCGTGGTGCGCAGAATATGATGAATGGGGCAACCTGCTGAATGAAGAGAACCCGCATCAGCTGCAGCAGCTTATCCGGCTGCCGGGGCAGCAGTATGATGAGGAGTCCGGCCTGTATTACAACCGCCACCGCTATTATGACCCGCTGCAGGGGCGATATATCACTCAGGATCCGATTGGACTGAAGGGGGGATGGAACCTGTATGGATATCAATTGAATCCGATATCAGACATCGACCCCCTGGGTTTATCTATGTGGGAGGATGCAAAATCGGGGGCATGTACTAATGGTCTTTGCGGCACACTATCCGCTATGATAGGTCCAGATAAATTTGATTCTATAGATAGCACCGCATATGACGCCTTAAATAAAATAAATAGCCAATCTATTTGCGAAGATAAAGAGTTCGCTGGTTTAATATGTAAGGATAATAGTGGCAGATATTTCTCAACAGCACCTAACCGAGGAGAAAGAAAAGGATCATATCCATTCAATAGCCCTTGCCCTAATGGTACTGAGAAAGTATCAGCTTATCATACTCATGGTGCAGATAGTCATGGAGAATATTGGGACGAAATATTTTCAGGTAAAGATGAGAAAATAGTTAAAAGTAAAGATAACAATATCAAGTCATTTTATTTAGGTACGCCCAGTGGTAATTTTAAAGCAATAGATAACCACGGGAAGGAAATAAC
>NZ_SJWV01000505.1:0-745 GCF_004352695.1 Escherichia sp. KCJ4928 | reverse complement strand
CAGCACCCGGAACTCTTCACGCTCCAGTCCCGCCATGTTCAGAATCAGCCATTCCCGTGCCGCACGGGTGGAGGTGAAGGCCACGCCGGGTTCATGAAGATGGCGGTCCAGGGTTTTCAGGGCCCGCAGAATGAGACTGCGCTCGCCGGGCGTCATCTCTCCAGGCAGAAAGGAAAGCTGCTGCATTGTCCCTGCCTCCATTCAGTCGATGATGCGCATAATGGCGCTGCATTCCGGATGCTGCAGGGCGTAATCCCGCAGCCGGTAATAGTGGGCCGTCATGGCGTAACACTCCGTACGACAGGCGTGATGACTGTACGCCATCAGACAGGCAGCAATGCCGGCAGCTTCCGGGCTCATTTCAGCGCGGTTACCGTTCATGGCATTGAACAGTACCCAGTTTTCGCCATCATCGTCATCCGGTTCGGGGGCCATAAATGCCCCGCCGTTGTTCAGAGTGTACAGATTCCAGATACCACCGCAGTAGTCTTCGCACAGACGGTCCATCCAGCCGAAAACACGGGGCTCCAGGGTCACCCACTGTGGAATGAGGCCAAAATGCTGCGGCCAGAAGCTGATGCGCTGTTCATCAGGGACGGGAGTGGCAACCAACTGAGGCTGGTCATTCCCTGATGCAGCGGTTACGGAAACAGAAGATGTGGTGGAATTATGTGAAATGGTTTTCATGAAATGACTCCTTAAAGGACAAATAAATGCGTGGTTTTCAGGGTAATGGCTGAATCAG
>NZ_SJWV01000504.1:0-747 GCF_004352695.1 Escherichia sp. KCJ4928 | reverse complement strand
CATTTGTCATGCAAAACAGATAATTATAGGCCTCTGAATACCTCAGAAAGATTGAATTTTTTATAGTCCCTCTCTTGAATATTTCCATCTGATATCAATCGATTCATCTCTTCAACAAAATAATTTATATCATCACACTTGTTATTATCCGGAAGATCTGAGTAGTTATAATTCCACCATTTTATTCTCAACAGTTCATCAATAACATTTGAATCAAACCTAAATCTGATTATTTTTGCAGGAACTCCTGCAACTATGGCATATGGGGGCACATCTTTGGTAACAACGGAATTGGCAGCAATAACAGCACCATCACCTATTGCGATGCCACCTTTCAATACAACATCATTTCCTATCCAGACATCATTTCCTATAATCGGATTTTCAGGTTTGGTAATGAATGGTTTCAATGTCCAGCTACGTTCAAATTCACTCATAGCAAACTTATCAAATTCACCGTTATAAGTCATCATGTGAGTAGTAAAACGATTCAAAGGATGATTTCCACCCATTATTTTTACATTTGATGCAATACTACAAAATCGACCTATACGTATATTCCCTGAAAAATGGCAGGTCGGAAATGAAAAAGCGCCGACACTGGAGAAATTTTTCACAGGCATTGTTGAATATTCTTCAGCAATAACATTATCTTCAATTGTTATCTTGTCACCTTTTGAGAAAAGAAATAAATTCCTTTCTTTATACGACTTCTTCCCCTTATGATTTAAAAAGATTTTATTATCC
>NZ_SJWV01000503.1:0-747 GCF_004352695.1 Escherichia sp. KCJ4928 | reverse complement strand
AGCAACTGGAAGTTAATCCACTGCAATCTATTGTTATATTGAATCAAATCAATGAAAATAGATGTTGTCACATCAGTGATATTTTATTTTTGTATGATATTTAATGTAATTGACTGCTAGCCACATCACTCCGTGTGTGGTTATCTTTTTATCTATTGGGCTAATTTTGACCGATTGAGGTTTCCTATAGGTATTCATTCAAATATATCTCAGTTAGGAGTACTACTATTGTGAGTAAACGTCGTTATCTTACCGGTAAAGAAGTTCAGGCCATGATGCAGGCGGTTTGTTACGGGGCAACGGGAGCCAGAGATTATTGTCTTATTCTGTTGGCATATCGGCATGGGATGCGTATTAGTGAACTGCTTGATCTGCATTATCAGGATCTTGACCTTAATGAAGGTCGAATAAATATTCGCCGACTGAAGAACGGATTTTCTACCGTTCACCCGTTACGTTTTGATGAGCGTGAAGCCGTGGAACGCTGGACCCAGGAACGTGCTAACTGGAAAGGCGCTGACCGGACCGACGCTATATTTATTTCTCGCCGCGGGAGTCGGCTTTCTCGCCAGCAGGCCTATCGCATTATTCGCGATGCCGGTATTGAAGCTGGAACCGTAACGCAGACTCATCCTCATATGTTAAGGCATGCTTGTGGTTATGAACTGGCGGAGCGTGGTGCCGATACCCGTTTAATTCAGGATTATCTCGGGCATCGAAATATTCGCCATACTGTACGTTATACCG
>NZ_SJWV01000502.1:0-749 GCF_004352695.1 Escherichia sp. KCJ4928 | reverse complement strand
GTCATTAAGCGTCCAACTCAACGTGGCATGGATATTATTCACAACAATTATATTATCTGCGATTCCCTCGGCTAAAATGTCGCTGTCAGCACACTAACTTACTCACAGCGACATCGTATAGTTACAGCCAGTTCTTACGCTTAAAGTACAGATACGGTGTCAGGCCCGCAAGGATCATAAAGATAATCGCGCCAGGGTAGCCAAAGCTCCACTTCAGTTCTGGCATAAACTCAAAGTTCATGCCATAGCTGGAGGCAATCCGCGTAGGAAAAAGTTTCCTAATCGGTAAATTCAACATTTTGTTATTAACAATGAGCAAGACCAATCATTAACGAGGTTCTCTTCAGAGATGTAATGAAAAAATGTGAAATGTACTTCTTTTTTAAATATTTTTTTACCCTAGCATTTGTTCTCGAATTGACATTGAGCTTAAATATAACCAAGGCAAATGCAAATGAATAACATATTACTTCCGCCAATTAATATTCCCTGTACACTTTTCGAAACTATTAGTTTATTCGATGATTTTTCTGCTGATGATATGCAATATGGTGATATGGTAGAACAAGACTTTCTCTCACTCGGCCTAAGCGATATCTCAGCAAAAGTTGATCCTTACAGACTTATTAAATACCATTTCCCTGGCCCAGGTTCTATTAATGTTGCTTTTAGTGCCTCAAGTTCCGGAACAAAAATATCACAACGTGAATGCACTGATATTTTATTTGCAGAAATGAAAGAACTAGCAA
>NZ_SJWV01000501.1:0-750 GCF_004352695.1 Escherichia sp. KCJ4928 | reverse complement strand
TGGTTTTATGTACAGTTTGTTGTTTTTAACGCATTGTTTTAAAAGTCAAAGAGGTGTTTTTATGAGTGATTACGAAGGTAGTGGTCCGACAGAAGGTATTGATTATGGGCACTCGATGGTCGTGTGGCCGTCAACAGGACTGATTTCGGGTGGTGATGTGAAACCAGGAGGCTCATCAGGTATCGCTCCATCCATGCCTCCGGGATGGGGGGATTACAGCCCACAGGGTATCGCACTTGTACAAAGTGTTCTTTTTCCGGGAATTATTCGCCGGATTATTCTGGATAAGGAACTTGAAGAGGGAGACTGGTCGGGATGGTCTGTCAGTGTGCATAGCCCTTGGGGAAACGAGAAAGTTTCCGCTGCACGAACAGTTCTTGAGAATGGTTTACGTGGTGGTTTGCCAGAACCGTCTCGCCCGGCTGCTGTTTCTTTTGCCCGTCTGGAGCCTGCTTCCGGAAATGAGCAAAAAATTATTCGTCTTATGGTTACACAGCAACTGGAACAGGTAACGGATATTCCGGCCAGCCAGTTACCAGCAGCGGGTAATAATGTACCGGTGAAATATCGTCTGATGGACCTTATGCAGAACGGTACGCAATATATGGCTATTATCGGAGGTATTCCGATGACAGTGCCGGTAGTTGATGCCGTTCCAGTTCCGGACCGGAGTCGTCCGGGAACAAATATTAAAGATGTTTACAGTGCCCCTGTATCACCAAATCTACCGGACCTGGTATTAAGTGTGGG
>NZ_SJWV01000500.1:0-753 GCF_004352695.1 Escherichia sp. KCJ4928 | reverse complement strand
CTTCGGCGTTGTAAGGTTAAGCCTCACGGTTCATTAGTACCGGTTAGCTCAACGCATCGCTGCGCTTACACACCCGGCCTATCAACGTCGTCGTCTTCAACGTTCCTTCAGGACTCTCAAGGAGTCAGGGAGAACTCATCTCGGGGCAAGTTTCGTGCTTAGATGCTTTCAGCACTTATCTCTTCCGCATTTAGCTACCGGGCAGTGCCATTGGCATGACAACCCGAACACCAGTGATGCGTCCACTCCGGTCCTCTCGTACTAGGAGCAGCCCCCCTCAGTTCTCCAGCGCCCACGGCAGATAGGGACCGAACTGTCTCACGACGTTCTAAACCCAGCTCGCGTACCACTTTAAATGGCGAACAGCCATACCCTTGGGACCTACTTCAGCCCCAGGATGTGATGAGCCGACATCGAGGTGCCAAACACCGCCGTCGATATGAACTCTTGGGCGGTATCAGCCTGTTATCCCCGGAGTACCTTTTATCCGTTGAGCGATGGCCCTTCCATTCAGAACCACCGGATCACTATGACCTGCTTTCGCACCTGCTCGCGCCGTCACGCTCGCAGTCAAGCTGGCTTATGCCATTGCACTAACCTCCTGATGTCCGACCAGGATTAGCCAACCTTCGTGCTCCTCCGTTACTCTTTAGGAGGAGACCGCCCCAGTCAAACTACCCACCAGACACTGTCCGCAACCCGGATTACGGGTCAACGTTAGAACATCAAACATTAAAGGGTGGTATTTCAAGG
>NZ_SJWV01000004.1:0-65409 GCF_004352695.1 Escherichia sp. KCJ4928 | reverse complement strand
TTCGTAATGTGTATAACAAGGAATAGTGATGAAATTTAAAAAATGTCTTCTGCCTGTGGCAATGTTAGCGTCATTCACTCTGGCAGGATGCCAGTCAAATGCTGACGATCATGCCGCCGATGTTTATCAAACCGATCAACTGAATACCAAACAAGAAACTAAAACCGTTAATATTATTTCCATTCTTCCCGCAAAAGTTGCCGTAGACAACTCCCAAAATAAACGGAACGCACAAGCCTTCGGCGCGCTTATTGGCGCAGTCGCTGGCGGTGTTATCGGCCACAACGTCGGTTCTGGCAGCAATTCCGGAACGACGGCAGGGGCAGTTGGCGGCGGAGCTGTAGGCGCGGCAGCGGGTTCTATGGTGAATGATAAAACCTTAGTGGAAGGTGTTTCTTTAACATATAAGGAAGGCACCAAAGTGTATACCTCTACCCAGGTGGGTAAAGAGTGCCAGTTTACGACAGGTTTAGCCGTTGTTATTACCACAACGTATAACGAAACGCGTATTCAGCCAAATACTAAATGTCCTGAAAAGAGCTAATAATCAGGAGGAGTCATGAAGAAAGTTTTTCTTTGCGCCATCTTGGCCTCCTTAAGCTATCCGGCTATCGCCTCATCATTGCAGGATCAACTCTCTGCTGTAGCAGAAGCTGAACAGCAAGGTAAAAATGAAGAGCAAAGGCAGCATGACGAATGGGTCGCGGAGCGCAACAGGGAAATCCAGCAAGAGAAGCAACGTCGCGCAAATGCCCAGGCCGCCGCTAACAAAAGAGCGGCAACGGCAGCAGCAAATAAGAAAGCTCGTCAGGATAAACTGGACGCCGAAGCCTCTGCGGACAAAAAACGCGATCAAAGTTATGAAGATGAGCTACGCAGCTTAGAGATTCAGAAACAAAAACTGGCGCTGGCAAAAGAAGAAGCCCGCGTTAAGCGAGAAAACGAATTTATCGATCAGGAACTGAAGCACAAAGCTGCGCAAACCGATGTGGTGCAATCTGAAGCTGACGCCAACAGAAATATGACTGAAGGCGGTCGCGATCTGATGAAAAGCGTGGGCAAAGCAGAAGAGAACAAATCGGACAGCTGGTTTAATTAATCGATGTTAGTAACTTCAAGCCTATGATTCTTGAAGATAAAAAACCCTCTGTAGTAACAGAGGGTTTTGTTCATTCATAGTGCAGGGATTAAAATCATTCCCACTCAATGGTAGCTGGCGGCTTGCCGCTGATGTCATACACCACGCGGGAAATACCGTTCACTTCATTGATAATGCGGTTGGAAACGCGACCGAGGAAATCGTACGGCAGATGCGCCCAGTGTGCGGTCATAAAGTCGATGGTTTCGACAGCACGCAGAGAGACAACCCAGTCATACTTACGACCATCGCCCATTACGCCAACGGAACGTACCGGCAGGAACACAGTGAACGCCTGGCTGACTTTGTCGTACAGGTCCGCTTTACGCAGTTCTTCAATGAAGATGGCGTCAGCACGGCGCAGCAGGTCACAGTACTCTTTCTTCACTTCACCCAGCACACGAACGCCAAGGCCTGGTCCCGGGAACGGGTGACGGTACAGCATGTCGTACGGCAGGCCCAGCTCCAGACCAATCTTACGCACTTCGTCTTTGAACAGCTCTTTCAGCGGTTCAACCAGGCCCATCTTCATCTCTTTCGGCAGGCCGCCCACGTTGTGGTGAGATTTGATGACGTGTGCTTTACCGGTTGCAGAAGCCGCAGATTCGATAACGTCAGGGTAGATGGTGCCCTGCGCCAGCCACTTCACGTCTTCCAGTTTCAGCGCTTCTTCATCGAATACTTCAACGAAAACGCGCCCGATGATTTTACGTTTTGCTTCCGGATCGTTTTCGCCAGCCAGCGCTGACAGGAAGCGATCTTCTGCCGGTACGTGAACAATGTTAAGACCAAAGTGATCGCCAAACATATCCAGAACCTGCTCTGCTTCGTTGAGACGCAGCAGGCCGTTGTCGACGAATACGCAAGTCAGGTTTTTACCGATAGCGCGGTGCAGCAGCATTGCGGTTACGGAGGAATCCACACCACCAGAGAGGCCGAGGATGACTTTATCGTCGCCTACCTGCTCGCGGATGCGAGCTACAGCATCGTCGATAATTTTCGCTGGCGTCCACAGGGCTTCACACTGGCAGATATCACGCACAAAACGCTCCAGCATGCGCATACCCTGGCGGGTGTGAGTCACTTCCGGGTGGAACTGTACGCCATAGAAGCGTTTTTCTTCGTTAGCCATAATGGCAAACGGGCAGCTTTCGGTGCTGGCTACGGTGACGAAGTCGGACGGGATAGCGGTAACTTTATCGCCGTGGCTCATCCAGACATCGAGCAGCGGTTTACCGTCTGCGGTCAGCGCATCTTCGATACCGCGAACCAGTGCGCTGTCGTTTACGACTTCAACCTGCGCGTAGCCAAATTCACGTTCGTTAGAGGCTTCAACGTGACCGCCCAACTGCATTGCCATGGTCTGCATGCCATAGCAAACGCCGAATACCGGTACGCCTGCTTCAAAGACATACTGCGGCGCACGCGGGCTGTTTTCTTCGGTGGTGCTTTCCGGGCCGCCGGAAAGAATAATGCCGCTTGGATTGAAGTCACGAATTTGTGCTTCTGTCACATCCCACGCCCACAGTTCGCAGTAAACACCCAGCTCACGCACGCGGCGCGCAACCAGTTGAGTGTACTGAGAACCGAAGTCCAGAATGAGGATGCGATGCTTATGAATGTTTTCCGTCATTGACGCTTATTCCGAGGCAAGTGAAACAGATAATATAAATCGCCCGACATGAAGTCGGGCGAAGAGAATCAGGAGCCCAGACGGTAGTTCGGGGACTCTTTAGTAATGGTCACGTCGTGAACGTGGCTTTCCTGAATGCCCGCACCGCTGATACGTACAAACTCCGCTTTAGTACGCAGTTCGTCGATAGTACCACAGCCGGTCAGACCCATACAGGAGCGCAGGCCGCCCATCTGCTGGTGAATGATCTCTTTCAGGCGACCTTTATAAGCTACGCGACCTTCGATACCTTCCGGCACCAGTTTGTCGGCAGCGTTATCGCTCTGGAAATAACGGTCAGAGGAACCTTTGGACATCGCGCCCAGGGAACCCATACCACGGTAAGATTTGTAAGAACGGCCCTGGTAGAGTTCGATTTCACCCGGAGATTCTTCAGTACCCGCCAGCATGGAACCCACCATTACCGCGCTTGCGCCAGCGGCGATAGCTTTGGCGATGTCGCCGGAGAAGCGAATACCACCATCTGCGATAACCGGAATACCGGTGCCTTCCAGGGCTTCAACTGCGTCAGCAACGGCAGTGATCTGCGGAACACCTACGCCAGTAACGATACGAGTCGTACAGATAGAACCAGGGCCGATACCGACTTTAACCGCGCTGCAACCAGCTTCTGCCAAAGCGCGTGCACCTGCAGCTGTTGCCACGTTGCCGCCGATGATTTGCAGATCCGGATATTTAGCACGGGTTTCACGGATACGCTGCAAAACGCCTTCTGAGTGACCGTGGGAGGAGTCGATCAGCAGAACGTCAACGCCAGCGGCAACCAGCGCGTCAACACGCTCTTCGTTACCCGCACCTGCGCCAACTGCAGCACCAACACGCAGACGGCCTTGCTCGTCTTTACAGGCGTTCGGTTTACGTTCCGCTTTCTGGAAGTCTTTCACGGTGATCATGCCGATCAGGTGGAATTCGTCATCAACCACCAGCGCTTTTTCAACGCGTTTTTCGTGCATTTTTGCCAGCACCACTTCACGGGCTTCACCTTCACGCACGGTGACCAGACGCTCTTTCGGCGTCATGTAAACGCTAACCGGCTGGTTCAGGTCGGTAACAAAACGCACGTCACGACCGGTGATAATACCCACCAGTTCGTTTTCTTCGGTAACGACCGGATAGCCCGCAAAACCGTTACGCTCGGTCAGTTCTTTCACTTCGCGCAGCGTCGTGGTTGGCAGAACAGTCTGCGGATCAGTCACCACACCAGATTCGTGTTTTTTCACACGGCGAACTTCTTCTGCCTGGCGTTCAATGGACATGTTTTTGTGGATAAAGCCGATACCGCCTTCCTGAGCCAGAGCAATAGCCAGGCGCGCTTCCGTTACGGTATCCATTGCTGCGGAAAGCATAGGGATATTCAGACGAATAGTTTTCGTCAGCTGGGTGCTGAGGTCAGCAGTATTCGGCAGAACGGTAGAATGAGCAGGAACGAGGAGAACGTCGTCAAACGTCAGAGCTTCTTTAGCGATACGTAGCATGGGCAATATCTCGACCAGAGTGGTTAATAAATATTGCCGCGGCATTATACAGAGCGTAACCGATTGCATCTACCCCTTTTTGCAAAAAATGCTTGCTATCCCCGAAGGGCGGGTTACTATCGACTGAATAACCTGCTGATTTAGAATTTGATCTCGCTCACATGTTACCTTCTCAATCCCCTGCAATTTTTACCGTTAGTCGCCTGAATCAAACGGTTCGTCTGCTGCTTGAGCATGAGATGGGACAGGTTTGGATCAGCGGCGAAATCTCTAATTTCACACAACCGGCTTCCGGTCACTGGTACTTTACACTCAAAGACGACACCGCCCAGGTACGCTGCGCGATGTTCCGCAACAGCAACCGCCGGGTGACCTTCCGTCCACAGCATGGACAACAAGTTTTAGTTCGCGCCAATATTACGCTCTACGAGCCGCGCGGTGACTACCAGATAATCGTTGAGAGTATGCAGCCGGCCGGTGAAGGGCTGCTGCAACAGAAGTACGAACAGCTCAAAGCGAAGTTGCAGGCTGAAGGTTTGTTCGATCAGCAATACAAAAAACCACTTCCCTCCCCTGCGCATTGCGTTGGTGTGATCACCTCAAAAACCGGTGCTGCGCTACATGATATTTTGCATGTGTTAAAACGTCGCGATCCTTCTCTACCGGTGATCATCTACCCCACCGCCGTTCAGGGCGATGACGCACCGGGGCAAATTGTTCGCGCCATTGAACTGGCGAATCAGCGCAATGAGTGCGACGTGTTGATCGTTGGGCGCGGCGGCGGTTCGCTGGAAGATTTATGGAGTTTTAATGACGAACGCGTAGCGCGGGCGATTTTTGCCAGCCGCATTCCGGTCGTCAGCGCCGTCGGGCATGAGACGGATGTGACCATTGCCGATTTTGTTGCCGATCTGCGTGCGCCAACGCCGTCTGCCGCCGCTGAAGTAGTGAGCCGTAATCAGCAAGAGTTACTGCGCCAGGTGCAATCGACCCGTCAACGGCTGGAGATGGCGATGGATTATTATCTCGCCAACCGCACGCGTCGCTTTACGCAGATCCATCACCGATTACAGCAACAGCATCCGCAGCTCCGGCTGGCACGCCAGCAAACCATGCTTGAGCGCCTGCAAAAGCGGATGAGCTTTGCGCTGGAAAATCAACTTAAGCGTACCGGGCAACAGCAGCAGCGGTTAACACAGCGGCTGAATCAGCAAAATCCACAGCCGAAGATTCATCGCGCGCAAACGCGCATTCAGCAACTGGAATATCGATTAGCAGAAACCCTGCGCGTACAGCTTAGCGCCACGCGTGAACGTTTCGGTAATGCAGTAACGCACCTCGAAGCCGTAAGCCCACTGTCAACGCTGGCGCGTGGATACAGCGTTACTACTGCTACTGACGGCAATGTACTGAAAAAAGTGAAGCAAGTTAAAGCGGGTGAAATGCTAACCACACGTCTGGAAGACGGCTGGATAGAAAGTGAAGTAAAAAACATCCAGCCGGTAAAAAAATAGCGTAAAAAGGTGCATTAAGCCAGCACGAATTCAACGCGTTTTTTCGATATCAAGCCATGCCCGTGCTGACAGAAGTAATCTACTGCACCGCAGGCTTTTAACACCTGCAACGGTTGATGGCAGTCTGGACAAAGAGCTTTCATTTCAATAATTTCCCCGCAGGATGGGCAACGCGCATGGTCGTTATCCTGATCAAGCACATGCTGACATTGTGGACAATGCAGTTCCATATGAATTCCTCCGGTAGCCATCCCTCTACATTCATAGAGGGAATGGCAGATAAAATACTTACGGATAATTATTTATTTTTCTTGATGTGCTTCATCAGACGCTTACGTTTACGCATCTGGGTTGGCGTCAGGGTGTTACGCTTGTTCGCATACGGGTTTTCCCCTTCTTTGAACTGAATACGAATCGGCGATCCCATTACGTCCAGCGATTTGCGGAAGTAGTTCATCAAGTAGCGCTTGTAGGAATCAGGCAGGTCTTTCACCTGATTACCGTGAATCACCACAATCGGCGGGTTATAACCACCAGCGTGGGCATATTTCAGCTTCACACGACGACCGCGTACCAGCGGCGGTTGGTGATCTTCAACAGCCATCGTCATGATGCGCGTCAGCATAGAGGTCCCCACACGACGGGTGGAGCTGTCATACGCTTCACGTACTGATTCAAACAAGTTACCAACACCACTGCCGTGCAAGGCAGAGATAAAGTGCACACGAGCAAAATCGATAAAGCCCAGACGGAAGTCCAGCGTTTCTTTCACCTGCTCTTTCACTTCCTGGCTCAGGCCATCCCACTTATTCACCACAATGACAAGTGAGCGCCCACTATTGAGAATAAAGCCCAGCAGCGAGAGATCCTGATCGGAAATACCTTCGCGCGCATCAATCACCAACATCACCACGTTGGCATCTTCAATGGCCTGCAACGTTTTGATTACGGAGAATTTCTCTACAGCATCGGTGATTTTGCCGCGTTTACGTACGCCAGCGGTGTCAATGAGCACATACTCACGTCCATCGCGTTCCATTGGGATATAGATGCTGTCACGCGTCGTACCAGGCATGTCATAAACAACAACGCGCTCTTCACCAAGAATACGGTTAGTGAGTGTAGACTTACCTACGTTCGGACGACCCACAATCGCCAGTTTGATCGGCAGACTTTGCGGGTCAAAGTCGTCTTCCTCTTCTTCTTCGCCGTTCTCTTCCGCTTCAAATTGCGCCCAGTATTCAGCGTCTTCGTCGACTTCCTCTTGCGGTGCGAGATCTTCCATCCACGGCAGCAGCACATGCTCCAGCAGACTTAATACGCCACGACCGTGAGACGCGGCGATCGGGTAGATTTCACCTAAGCCAAGCGAGTAGAAATCAACCACTGCCTGATCGGGATCCAGACCGTCAGTTTTGTTTGCCACCAGGAAGGTCGGTTTTTCACGGGAGCGCAGATGTTTGGCAATCGCTTCATCTGCCGGCATCAGGCCCGCGCGCGCATCCACCATAAACAGTACGACGTCCGCTTCTTCAATCGCCAGCAGCGACTGTTCCGCCATGCGGGTTTCTACACCGTCTTCTGTGCCATCAATCCCGCCGGTATCAATACAGATAAACTCACGGCCTTCAATTTCCGCACGACCGTACTTACGGTCACGAGTCAGACCCGGGAAATCCGCAACCAGCGCATCTCGGGTGCGAGTTAGACGGTTAAATAACGTGGATTTTCCTACGTTAGGGCGCCCGACAAGCGCGACCACAGGTACCATGTTTAAAGCCTCATTTTTATAAATCATCAGACAACGCACGCTATATTCGCGTCGTTGTTAAAAACAGGAAAACGGCCCCTGTCCAGGAGCCGTTTTCAAAGTGAACGACAGAGACGATTAACGTGTAATAGAGTACACGGTTCCGTCTTTTGCCTGGATCAGCAGTTTGCCGTCAGCGGCAACCGGTTCAGTCTGGAAACCGGAACTATCAACTTTTTGCTGGGCAACGAAACGACCATCTTCGACGTTAATCCAGTGCAGATAACCTTCACTGTCACCGACCACCAGGTTGCCATTATACAGCACCGGAGAAGTCAGCAGGCGATGCAGCAGATCGCTTTGTGCCCACAGCGTAACGCCGCCATCAATGGTCAACGCCATCACCCGGTCATTTTGATCGACCAGATAGATGCGATTGCCGTCGACGATGAAATCATTCACCGAACCCAGTTCGCGTTTCCACATAATCTGACCACTGCGCAGATCAAGCGCCGTCAGGTTACCATTATAGGCCAGCGCGAAAACAACGCCGTTAACAACGACGGGAGTCGTGTCAACATCGCTCAGACGGTCAATTTCGGTAGAACCGGTCGCCTGGGAAATACGCTGCTGCCAAATCATCTGGCCCTGTTCCATCAGCACTGCGCTGACGCGACCATTATCGCCCCCCACGACGGCCGCACCAAAAGCCGTTGCCGGCGCAGACTCGCCACGCAAAGAGAGCGAAGGCATATCGAGGTTAACTGTCCATTTGACAGCGCCGTCAGCTTCGTTCAGCGCTTGTAACTGACCGTTACTGGTGTGGATTAACACCAGACCGTCGCTGACCACCGGGCGCGAAAGTGCTTCACCCGCGACTTTAGTTTGCCATGCCACAGTACCATCGCTGGTATTCAGCGCGTAAACCTGCGCCTTTTCGCTGCCAATGTAGACATGCCCACCAGACACGGTCACACCGCCAGAAAGTAATGCAGGCTCTTTAGAGAACCAGCCATCTTTCTCGGCCAGGCTGACAGACCAGATTTCTTTGCCATCATCCGCATTCAGCGCTTTTACCAAACCAGCGCGGTCCGCTGCATAGACAACGTTGTCCGCCAGTGCCGGATGAAGATTGGAATAGAAGTTGCCAATGCCGCTACCAACGGAAGTACTCCACGCCGTGGTCGGCGTAAACTGGTTTTCAACGGTTGGCAATGGGGACATCTTTACCACATCTTCTTCGCTGTTAAACAGCGAACAGCCGCTTAAAAGGGTAACGGAAAGCAGTCCTGGCAGCAGTAATTTACGCAATTGCATCGGGTCCCTCTCAGATGGACAAATTATTAATTTTCATCTGCATCATTTCGCTCAGTGCCGGAGTAACATCGCTTTTCACGCCTGCTTCCCATGCACTACGCGCAGCTTGCTTATCACCTTTGCTCAGCAATGCTTCACCACGCAGGTCGGCAACAATGGCAGCCCACCCTTCACCTTTGATGGTATCAAGGGTTTTCAGCGCGGCATCAGCCTGCTTGAGCTGTACCTGAACGCGAGCAAGACGCAGATTTATCACGGCTTTGAGATTTTCATCGCTCGTGTCTGCCAGCCCCTGTTGTAACTGGGCGGCAGCTTTCTCTAGTTCATTTTTGTCAACAAATTGCTGCGCAAGTTCCAAAGAAGCCAGCGCACCATAAGTATTTTTATTTTCAGCAGCAAATTTTTCCGCCGCCGGGATGCTATCCGGTTTGCCTTCGCTCACTGCGGTAACCGCATTTTGATAGGCAAGAGAAGCGGAGCGTGCAGAATCAACCTGATGGCTGTTCCAGTAGCGCCAGCCAATCAGTGCGCCAACGCCCAAAATCACCCCAACAGCCAGTGCTTTGCCATTTTCAGCAAAAAAGCGTTTAACCGCTTCTACCTGGTCGTTTTCGTTCTCGTAAATTTCCACGCTGTCCTTCTCCTTCCTTAACCCAGTAACGTGCGCAAATGCGCGGCTACGCTATCCTGCGCAACTGCCGTTTGCTCACCAGAGCGCAAATCCTTCACTACTGCTGTGCCGTTAGCCACTTCAGACTCACCCAGCACCACAGCAACGCGGGCACCCCATTTATCAGCACGGGCAAACTGTTTCTTAAAGTTGCCGCCGCCGTGGTTGGTCATCAATTTCACGCCCGGTAATTCATCACGCAGACGCTCAGCTAATGCCATAGCCGCAGATTGTGTATCAGCACCTGAAGCCACCAGGTATATATCGACAACAGGATCGGCTTTAAATTCCGGATTAACGGCCTGTACTAACAATACAAGACGTTCGAGGCCCATCGCAAAACCGACAGCCGGTGTTGCACGACCGCCCAGTTGTTCCACAAGACCGTCATAACGACCGCCTGCACACACGGTGCCCTGGGAGCCGAGACTGTTAGTCACCCACTCGAAAACGGTACGGTTATAGTAATCCAGACCACGCACCAGACGCTGGTTTACGGTGTAAGCGATCCCCGCGCTCTCAAGCAGTTTGCACAGACCGGCAAAATGCTCACGAGATTCCTCGTCCAGATAATCACCTAATGCCGGAGCGTCGTTGAGAAGCGCCTGCACTTCCGGATTTTTTGAATCCAGCACGCGCAGCGGGTTAGTGTACATGCGGCGTTTGCAGTCTTCGTCCAGCTTTTCTTTATGCTGCTCAAGGAATGCCACCAGCGCATCGCGGTAATTGGCGCGTGCTTCCAGCGAACCGATAGAATTCAGCTCAAGAGTTACGTGTTCGGAAATACCCAGCGCGCGCCACCAGCGGGCGGTGAGCATAATCAGTTCAGCGTCGATATCCGGACCTTGCAGACCGAAAACTTCGCAGCCCAACTGATGGAACTGACGATAACGCCCTTTCTGCGGACGCTCGTGACGGAACATCGGCCCGATATACCACAGACGCTGTTCCTGATTGTACAGAAGACCATGCTCGATGCCGGCGCGTACACAGCCCGCCGTCCCTTCAGGGCGCAGAGTCAGGCTGTCGCCATTGCGATCCTCAAAGGTGTACATCTCTTTTTCAACCACGTCGGTGACTTCACCAATCGCACGTTTGAATAGCGGGGTCTGCTCTACAATCGGCAAGCGGATTTCACTGTAACCGTAGCTGCCGAGCACGTTTTTCAGTGTGCCTTCAATGCGCTGCCAGATGGCCGTTTCGCCAGGCAGGTAATCGTTCATGCCGCGAATGGCTTGAATGTTTTTTGCCACGTTTATTCTCTTTCTGAATATAAAAATGAACCCTCAACGCTTCCCTCAATGTTTCGGGAGCTATGCGGGTTCAATCATACACGGGAAGCGAGGCGCTTCCCATCACGTTATTATTTTTCAACCTGCTGAACGTCAATTCGACGCGCTTCGTCCAGCTGACTGGCTTTCGCACGAATGCGTGCTTCCAGCTGGTCGATCATATCGTTGTTGTCCAGACGGTCTTTGCGCACGCCATCTTCATAGAGGCCGCTTTTCTTGTTGCCGCCGGTGACGCCGAGTGTAGAAACCAGCGCCTCACCTGGGCCATTCACCACGCAGCCGATAATCGAAACGTCCATCGGAGTGATGATATCTTCCAGGCGTTGCTCCAGCGCGTTAACCGTACCGATAACATCAAATTCCTGACGCGAACAGGTCGGGCAGGCGATGAAGTTGATCCCGCGCGAACGGATACGCAGCGATTTCAAAATATCGAAACCGACTTTGATCTCTTCGACCGGATCGGCCGCCAGTGATACGCGCAGCGTGTCGCCGATGCCTTCAGACAGCAGCAGACCTAAACCAATGGCGGATTTTACTGCCCCGCTGCGTGCACCACCGGCTTCGGTGATCCCCAGATGCAGCGGCTGATCGATCTGTTTTGCCAGCAAACGATAAGACTCAACAGCGAGGAAGACGTCAGACGCTTTCACGCTGACTTTGAACTGATCGAAGTTCAGGCGATCGAGATGATCAACATGGCGCATGGCGGATTCCAGCAACGCCTGCGGCGTCGGTTCGCCATACTTTTCTTGCAGATATTTTTCCAGCGATCCGGCGTTAACGCCAATACGGATCGGAATGTTTTTATCGCGCGCACAGTCAACCACCATGCGAATACGCTCTTCATTACCGATATTGCCAGGGTTAATACGCAGACAATCGACGCCGTATTCCGCTACTTTCAGTGCAATGCGATAGTCGAAGTGGATGTCAGCCACCAGCGGCACGTTAACCTGCTGTTTGATGAGTTTGAACGCTTCTGCCGCGTCCATCGTCGGTACGGAGACACGGACGATATCAGCGCCAACGCGTTCCAGCGCCTTGATTTGATTGACCGTTGCTTCGACGTCTGTCGTACGCGTATTGGTCATGGACTGTACGGCGATGGGAGCACCATCGCCAATCGGCACATTCCCAACGTAAATACGTGTTGATTTTCTACGTTGAATTGGAGCCTGGTTATGCATGAAAAATCTCCCGCGTTACCCGTCTGTTACTGCGCCGGTGATTGTTCGGCATTGAGGGTCAGACGCGCAACCTGGTTAGTTCTGATAAAACGACTCAGATCGACAGGTTTCCCTTGATACTGGATCTGTACTGCGGCTGGCGCACCAATTTTCAGTTTGTATGGTGCCTGGCCGGTTAAGTTCAAATTACCGTCTTTACGCTGCATACCGCTAAACAATTTTTTACCGGTAGCATCAGTAACCTCCAGCCAGCAATCGGCAGTAAAGTTCATCACCAGCGCATTCGGATCAGCCGCCGGCGTAGTCACGCCTGCCTGATCGGTTGGCAACGGCGCAGCGCCATCTGGCGTTGTTGTTGCCGTTGGTGCCGGGGTCGCGGCGGTATCAACATTTGCCTGCGAAGGCGAAACAACCGCATTCTGTTGCGGATCAACAGCTGGTGCTGGCGCAGTTACGGCAGGTGTTTGCGTGTTGGTTGCGGTAGTATCCACAGACGCTGGCGGCGTGGACGTTGTAGCCGGGTCTGTAGTTGTCGACGTATTTAACGGAACACTCTGCCCCTGCTCGCTATTACTGCTCAGTTCCGCCGAAGATTGATCGGCCATAGTGGTGATCTCTTCCTGCTGAGCTTTGTGGTCTTGCCACCACCAGGCACCGCTCAGGCCGATAACCACAAACAACACCAGCCAGGTGAAGGTCATCAGCCAGCCGTCACGTTTTTTGCGGCGTTTACCGAGGGAAAAACTCTGCATAGGCGCAACTTTTGCAGCCCGTAGTGGAGCCTGCTTTTCCAGCCCTGGCAGCAGTTCTTCTTCTGGAATATGTACCAGACGCGCATAAGAGCGGATATATCCGCGCAGGAATGTTGAAGCAAGATCGGCGGGTGCCTTATCTTCTTCAATGTCGCGTACCGTGGAAACCTTCAGGCAAAGTCGCTCGGCAACGGCCTGCTGACTAAGTCCTAGTTGTTCGCGAGCATTACGCAGGCGAGCGCCGGTAGTAAGTGCTTCATTTTGGTCGTGCGTGGCTTCAGTATTCATTCGCTGCAGGTACGTTTAAATGAGAATTGAGATGCCGGTGAACCATCATGCTCACCCACACCGCGAAACATCCGTTAAGTTAACCGTTATCATACAGTATAAGACCGTCTGTGTGCTCGTGACAAAGCCCACATTCACTAAGGCTAACTTACTGTTGCATCGTTACATACTGCCTTAAAGTCAGCAAAAACGCACCGTTAATATTGACCAGACAATTGCAACTTAATACTTCATTCATAAAAGATTACGCCACGGTACATAAAGTAACCGTGGCGTAATGGCTATCAGACCGCTTTAATGTCGATGGCTTCACCCTGCATCCGTTTACGCAGGGTACGTTTCGTACGGTCGATAACATCGCCCGCCAACTGACCACAGGCAGCATCGATATCATCACCACGGGTTTTACGCACAATAGTGGTGAAACCGTAGCTCATCAGCACTTTTGAGAAACGGTCGATACGGCTGTTCGAGCTGCGTCCATACGGCGCGCCCGGGAAGGGGTTCCACGGGATCAGGTTGATCTTACACGGCGTATCTTTCAGCAGTTCCGCCAGTTGGTGCGCGTGTTCAGTGCCGTCGTTAACGTGGTCAAGCATCACATACTCAATAGTGACACGGCCCTGATTGGCGTTGGATTTCTCCAGATAACGGCGCACCGCAGCAAGGAACGTTTCGATATTGTACTTTTTGTTGATCGGCACAATTTCGTCACGAATTTCGTCGTTCGGCGCGTGCAGGGAAATTGCCAGTGCAACGTCGATCATATCGCCCAGTTTATCCAGCGCCGGAACTACACCGGAAGTAGAAAGCGTGACGCGACGTTTAGACAGGCCAAAACCGAAATCATCAAGCATGATTTCCATCGCCGGAACGACGTTGTTCAGGTTGAGCAGCGGCTCGCCCATGCCCATCATCACTACGTTAGTGATTGGGCGCTGACCGGTGACTTTTGCTGCGCCGACGATTTTCGCCGCACGCCACACCTGGCCAATAATTTCCGATACCCGCAGGTTGCGGTTAAAGCCCTGCTGGGCGGTGGAACAGAATTTACACTCCAGCGCACACCCCACCTGCGAAGAGACGCAGAGCGTGGCACGGTCGTCTTCCGGGATATACACCGTTTCGACGCGCTGATCGCCAACGGCGATCGCCCATTTAATGGTGCCGTCGGATGAACGCTGTTCTTCAACCACTTCCGGTGCGCGGATCTCCGCCACCTCTTTCAGTTTGCCGCGCAACACTTTGTTGATGTCGGTCATCTCATCAAAGTTGTCGCAGCAATAGTGATACATCCACTTCATCACCTGATCGGCGCGGAAGGGTTTTTCACCTAAATCTTTAAAAAACTCCCGCATCTGCTGACGGTTGAGATCCAGCAGGTTGATTTTTCCATCTTTCGTGGTGACGTTTTCAGGTGTGACTAATTGTTCAGACATATGCTATTCCGGCCTCGTTATTACACGTTATGGCCCCTGGAGGGTTGAAAAAAGAAACGCCCCGGTGAGCGGCTGCTCGTCCGGGGGCGCTGCATTGTACAAATTCTGGCGCACGGATGCCACGTTTGCACGCGGCATTTACGAAATTATTAACGGGTGCGCGGGCACACTTCGCCTTCGCCAAAGAAATAAGCGATTTCGCGAGCGGCAGATTCGACGGAATCAGAACCGTGGGTACCGTTTTCGGTCAGGCTGTCAGCGTAATCAGCGCGCAGAGTACCAGCCAGTGCGTTTGCCGGATTGGTCGCGCCCAGCAGATCGCGGTGACGCTGAACGGCGTTTTCACCTTCCAGCACGGAAACCACGATCGGGCCAGAGGTCATGAATTCAACCAGACCATCAAAGAACGGTTTTCCATCGTGTTCAGCATAAAAGCCACGTGCCTGTTCAACGGTCAGGTGCAGCATTTTGGTGCCGACAATTTTGAACCCTGCAGCTTCAAAGCGCGCAAAGATATTACCAATGACGTTTTTTGCTACCGCGTTCGGTTTGATGATGGAAAAAGTACGTTCAATAGCCATTTTTACCTCTGTAAATTGTTCTGTTGTTGTCTGTACCAGCGTACGAGATGGCGCGGATTATAATGAGCAACAGGGCCGTTGACTATTGATGAAGGTAACATTTTTTTAAAATAAAATGAGTTTTAGCAACAATCAGGGGCAAAACAGACTATTGCATGACAAATTTCACTGTCGCGATTTGCCCCACATCATCCATCACCAGCAATTGATAATCACCTTTATCCGTCAAATGCAGGGTCACGTTGCGCCCGCGTTCAGTTAACGGTTCGCCATTCAGAAACCACCAGCGTTCACCTGCCCCTCCACTTGATTGCAACGGCAAAGTCGCTTCCGCTGCGCCCGGTAAACGTTTAATAATCGCGCCATCGCGAACGCCTGTCAGCTGCAGAGGGAGCTTGGCATCGTGACCGTATGGCGGGCAAATTGTCGAGGCCGGTGGTAAGCGCACAGCGCGACGTTCTGATGCGGGCAGCCAGGGTTCCAGCGGTAGCGGCCAGACATTTATCATTTCTTGTCGCGCTTGCGGGCAATCAGCGGCAACACGTTTGCCATTTTCATCCAGCCAGATGGGGAAACGAATGCCATTAATGCCTTCCTGCTCCGGCAGTAATAGAGTTGGCGGCTGACTCCCGTCCAGCAGCCAGGTTGCCAGGCGGCGGCGACAGTTACCGTCACCTTCCGGCAAAGACTGTCCGCCCGGCCAGCAGATAACGCCACGAGTGACTGAGTTCGGGCGCGGGTCTTCCGGCAGATTCGCACTGCGCGACAGTAAGATATTATTGACCTGATTCAACAATGGTACGGCACTGGCAAAGCCAAACTGACCAACAACGGGCGTGCCGTCCGGTCTGCCAGTCCAGATCCCAATGACATAGCGAGCGTTAACCCCAATCGCCCAGGCGTCACGATAGCCATAGCTGGTGCCCGTTTTCCATGCCAGTGGGGCGACGCGCGGCAAGGCACTATCCGGCAAGGGTTTCGCTTCATCAGCCATAATCCGGCGAATGATCCACGCCGCCCCCGACGACATTAAAGGCCGTTCAAGCAGCGGATCGTCAGGCTGTAAGCGCAATTTGCCTGCCTTGCCGTGGCGAGCAAACGCGGTATACGCTGCCGCCATATCTTCCAGTTTTGCACCAGCGCCGCCGAGAATGAGTGAAAGATTCGGCGCAGCACCGTTGGGCAAATATAACGGCAATCCAACATTGCGTAACTTTGCCGCAAACCGTTTCGGTCCATAGGCTTCCAGCACCTGCACAGCAGGTAAGTTCAGCGAGCGCACCAGCGCCTCGCTCATGCTGATCGGGCCATGAAAACCGCTATCAAAGTTACCTGGTCGATAATCACCGGTGCGCCGGGGGACGTCTTGCAGCAGTGATGCCGGGTGGATCAAGCCTTCATCCAGCGCCAGACCATAAACAAACGGTTTGAGCACCGATCCTGGCGATCGGATCGCATTGACCATATCAACATGACCAAAGCGTGAATCATCGTTGAGATCAACCGATCCCACCCAGCCGCGAACACGCATATCGATATGATCAACCACGATCATCGCCAGTGAGCTGCGCGGTGGCAACCGCCCTTTCCAGTTTTGCGCCAGTTCTTCCAGACGTCGTTGAAGACCGGCATCCAGCGTAGTAACGATTTTGTCGCTTTTGCTTTTACCGAGCATCATGCGCGAAAACAGCGGTGCCAGTTGCGGCATTTGTCGGGGTGCCAGCCAGATGGGTTCTTCCCTTGACTCTTTTACCTGCTCACGGGACCACACACCTTGCACGGCCATCCGTTCGAGCACTTTATTACGCGCGGCTTCGGCACGCTCCGGCCAACGATCCGGGCGAAGACGGCTGGGCGCTTGCGGCAAAACCGCCAGCATTGCCGCCTCGGAATAGCTTAAATTCGCAGGCGACTTTCCGAGATAAGCCCAACTTGCCGCACCGATCCCCTGCAACGTACCGCCAAACGGAGCGCGGTTAAGATACAAGGTCAGAATTTCACGCTTAGACAGATGCCATTCCAGTTGCAACGCGCGCCAGAGCTGGCGAATTTTGCCGCCAAATGTTTTGGGGTGAGGATCAAGCAGACGAGCAACCTGCATAGTGAGCGTGCTGCCACCGGAAATAACCCGTCCCGAAGTGAGATCTTGCCATGCTGCGCGCGCCACCGAGAATGGATTCACCCCCGGATGCTTCCAGAACCAGCGATCTTCATAATTGATCAGCGCTTCAAGGTAACGTGGAGAAACATCTTCGATTGTTACCGGATAACGCCAGATGCCGTCAGCATCGGCGAAGCGCCATAGCGGCGTACCATCCTGCGCCACGACCACTCGTGCGGGATTGACTTCATGCAGCGGTAGAGGCCAGAGTTTATCTGCTCCCCACGCTGCAAGAAAAAGGAGAAATGGCGCAGCTGCCAGCGTTATCCAGCAGCCGCGTTTGGTTAACAAGCGAGGCATTTACGGTCGGACAATCAGCAGATCTTCAGCCGCGCCGGTCGCCCGCCATTGGGGAACATACATTGATTCCACCATCGGTTGCGGTACCTGATACGTTCCCGGCGTCACCGCCCGCGCCAGATACACCAGCGTTACCGGTTGGTATTCATCAACGGCAACCGCCGCCACAAAGCGATCGTCACGGAACTCAATGTGCTTAATACTCGCCTGCTGCATCTGGTTCAGTAAGTTTTGCACTTCGCCACCACTTTGCTCCAGGCTGGCGCTACCGTTCGCCAGATTCTGATTTTCCAGTTCCAGACCCGCAGGCAGCAGATCCACGACTAACGCATCCGGCACGCTGTTACTGGCTTTTACCTGCAACCAGACCAGCACCAGATCGCCGCTACGTAACGAGTCCAGCGATTTGCTCTTACCATCAGTACCAAGAATATGACGCTCGATTTGCAGCACATTGTTCGCCGGTAAAGGTGCGGATTGCGGATAACCGCTGGCATCCACACGCAGCCATAACGGCTGATCGCCACTGTTTCTCACCTGCAAGGTGGCAAGTTGATCGCTATTCAGATTGCTGTTTAGCGTTTTCTCGCCTGTCAGCGGCTCAGCTGAGAAAGAGGTTTGCGCCTGCCATTTACCCGGTAAATCCTGAATCGTACGGGCAGCCAGGAACAACGCGTTACTTTCCTGCGTCGATAGCCAGCGTTCACCAAATGCCTGCTGCGAAAGCGTGTTCAGCAAAGTGTTCTGCTCATCGGGTAGCAGTTTATTTTCTTCCAGCAAGGAGAGCATTAACGCGTTGTCGCGCAGTGGGCTACCGTAATCACCCAGCCATTTCAGCTCATCATTACGCGGCGTTTTCAGCGCCAGCGCAATCGATTCTTCACCACGCGTCGCATCACCCATGGTTTTCAGCGCAACGCCAAGTTGCAGCAGCGGTAAACCAGAAGCGGCATCTGCACGATGCTCCCAGATTTCACGCAGCGCACCCAGTGGTGCTTTTTGCTGACGGGCCAGCACCAGCGCAGCGTAAGACTGAACGGCGAATTTACTGGCTTTGAGATTATCCGCGTACGGGATCGACATCATGCCCGGATCTTGTAAATAGCGCAGCAGACGCTCATTACCCCGGTTAATGGCGTCTGTCGGCACGCTGTAACCCTGTTCGCCTGCGCGGACCAGGAAATCCATCACGTAAGCCGTCAGCCAGTACTCTTCGTCACCGTTTTTATCCCACAGCGCAAAGCCGCCGTTATCACGTTGCATTTGCAGCAAACGGGAAATGCCGATATCGACCGATGCACGGCGTTTCTCATCACTGTCGCCTTTGATGCCCAACGCCTGCAGTTGGGCTGCGTTGGTATAAAGTGACGGGAACAGGCCGCTGGCGGTTTGCTCAAGACAGCCGTACGGATACGCTTTTAACTCTTTGATATAACGTGCAATGTTCAGCGGTGGTTTGCCGCTCAACAACAATTGCCCTTCCAGCGTAACAGGCGAGAAGTTTTGCAATCCATCCGCCGGAATCGCCCATGTCTCACCAGGCTGTAACGCCGTACCGTAATTAACCGTTTGTGCCGGGAACGCCGGACGGACGCCGATTTTCCACTGCTTATGCTGATCGGCAACGGTTTCACCCGGTAACGCTAACCCGCTAATGGTGGCCTGAATTTCTCCATCGCCATAACCCGGCAATGCTCGCACCGGGATAAACAGCGTAGTACGCACACCTGGCGCTAATTCAACGGCTGCGGGTGAATCGCTGACCAGTTCAAGCAAACCACTGGCGGTCAGGGCAACGTTCAGTTTTTGCGGTTTATCGGTAAGATTAGTGATATCCAGCGTCAGACGCGAGGTATCGCCACTCGCCATAAAGCGCGGCATGTTCAGTTCAGCAATCACCGGTGCGGCAACTATCACTTTGCTTTCGTTGCTACCGAAGTCATCTGCCGTCCAGGCTTGCGCCATGACGCGTAATTCACCGTTAAAATCGCCAATCGGCAGTGTAACCGAGCCTTCGCCCTGTTCGTTGAGCGTTACCGGCAGCGCCTGCTGCGCGACAATATTGACGTGATTGACCGGCGGTTTACCACCACGTTTCAGCTCATCACCATCGCCACCGAAACGCAGAGCTGCCAGACGCCCCTGACCTTCAATAACCTGACCGTAAATATCGTAAATGTCTGCGCCATAGCGTTTCTGACCAAAGAACGCCTGCCACGGATCTGGCGTGACGTAGTCAGTAATATTCAGCACACCACTATCAACGGCAGACACCAGCACATTCACCTGTTTAGGCTTCTCGCCATTTTTAGTGCTGGCTTTAATTTTCACGGTTAATGGTTGATTCGGCCGCATTTTTGCTGGTGTTTCCAGCGCCAGATCGAGGCGACGGTTTTCATCGCCAAGCGGCAGATGCAACACCCCAACTGCGCGTTTTGGCGTCGCGGAGCGAGATTTATCGCCAGGACGTACTACCAGCGTACTTAAATACAGATCATGACGATTCCAGGTTTTATCGACCGGAATCGTCAGATCCAGCCCTTGAGCCGGAACATCAATCTCTTGCCACCACAACGGCCCTTCACTGGACTCGACCATCGCATAACCTTTACCCGCCGTTGGCGCGGCAATATGCAACTTAATGGTATCGCCAGGGCGATAACTGGCTTTATCCAGTTTCAGCGTGACACGGTCGGGTCGCACGGCACCGCTCCCGTCGCTGTTGTCCTGCCAGCTATAGCCAGCCCAGAAACGCACGCTACTGACCGCTTCATTCGGCGCTTTGACTTCCAGACGATAAGCGCCCCACTCTACCGGAAAACTGACCTTGCCGGTTTCGTCCGCTTTCAGATCCAGAGTTTGTTCATTTTCGATCAGATCTTTTTGATCAAACTGTGACTGCCAGCCTTCATCTTCTGACCAGTTCCAGTAGTAATCGCGGCGTTCGCGAATCAGGCGCACCTGCAAGCCCGACACGGCTTTTTTCACGCCTTGCGCATCGCTATAAACGATGTCAAAAGCGGCGTTACTGCCTTCATCAACAATGGGCTGTTTCACCGTGCTGTCAGTACGATAATCGTAAACCGATTTCGAGGCGAACTGCGGACGGATCCCCGGCAATGCATCGGCAGGCCAGATAGCCTGCTCAGCGCGGCGCGTCACCGGGCGACCGCCCGATTCCAGCAAACTACCCTGGAAAATAACCTGTAATGGGGAATGCGTTTCCTTCCACTGGCTTTCTGTAGAAACTTCGCCGCGCCCTTTATCATCCAGCGTCAACTGAACTTCATCCAGCGTGCGGGAAAGATTTTCGGCAGCTATATCGCCGAATTCAAAACCAGGTAAGGCTGACACAGCTTCACGCAGTGGGCGCAGGAAAAGTTGCCCTTGCAAAGTATTACCATTAGCAGGTGCACCATACAGGTAGTACCCCACCACGGAGAATTTCACTTCATCTTTCGGCGTTAGCGGGGTTTTCTCACCGGTCAGATTCAGCGCCATGCGCTCTGGCATAAAATCTTCGACGTGGAAATCCCACATCCGATACTGGTTATCGCCCGTGTTAGCGCGAATATGCCACATACCGGTTGCCGCATTGCTATCGAGTGGCCAGGTAAAGTGGTAGAGGCCATTTTCCGGCTGACTAACGACGCTCCTGAGTACCTGCCCATCGGGTTTAATCACGTCTAACTTGATGGGTTGATTGGGCAACGCTTTACCGTCTGCATCACGCAGCAAACCATTGAGGATTACCGTTTCACCCGGGCGATAAAGATCGCGTGGGCCAAACATGAAAAACTGTTTGCTATAGCCTGGCGCGCCAGCAATGTTAAATTCTGCTAAGTCCAGCGCCGGAAGTTTTAAATCGAGTAGCGTTGTCTGACCGTCTTTACGCGCCAACAGTAATGCCGCGTTTTATCATTTTCCAGCTGCACATGCCCCTGAGCGTCACTGGTTGCCTGAGTCAGAGTCTGCCCTTTCTCATTTAATAAAGAGACTTCAATTCCTTGCTGGGCCGCGCCGTTTTCCAGACTTTGGGTAAAGATATCCAGACGATTGTGATAACGGTGAGCTGAAACGCCGATATCACTTAACGTAAACAGCGTCGCGGGATTACTGTAATCGTAACGTCCAGCCTGATTCATCACAGCCAGATACACGCCCGCCTGCTGAAGCGGTTTGATATCGCCCAGCGGCAGCAATAATTTTTCACGGGTGTTACGCGCAGGATTGAGATCAAACCGTCCGGTGTAGACCAGATCCGCCATCTGCAGCAGTTTGTCTGACTGCCAGTTCGCCAGCGAATTGCGGTATTCCCATTGGCTAATGAATGCTGGCAGAGATTCTGGCTTAACGCGGAAGAAGTTAACATCGACATTATTAACGTTGAGCGCCATTACCGGCAGCCCTTCAACGACTTTACCAGGCAGCAGCGAACCACGGCTGGCAAAACCGACGCTGGGTTGGATGTCGCGGGTAGTTATAGTTTTTTCGTAATCTTTACTGAAGGTTGCGTTGTTGAGTGCTTTGACCTCCTTGCCAATAGTAACGATCAAATCACGTTTCGGTTCGAGGTGGCGTAAACGTAACTCTTTAAGATTATCTGACAGCTCCCAGGCACCATCCACTTTGCCGCTTTTTTTATCGACGACATGAATAACGCGTGAGAAATCCTGATCCGGGTCGAGAGGGATGGAGAACGTCAGCACCAGCGTGGCTGCACCATCAAGTTGGACTTCAGAGAGATCCAGCAATGTCAGCACCTTACCGGCACTCTGTTGGGCCAGTTTTTGTCTCTCCGGCACGGAGAGTTTTGCTGAACTCGCGTTTTCTGAAGAGGCCGCTTTAGTAACTTCAGAAGGCGCATCTTTTTTCACCGCTGTTGGCGCGTTATCGTTGTTGTCGCACCCTGCCAGCGCCAGCATTAGCATGCAGGCGGCTACGCGTAACTTTTTCATTTTTCATCCCTGCCACAATGGCCCGTTAGCAACGTCGAATAATTATTATGCGTGAGAATTTACGTTATGTAATTCAGTATCACGCCCATACAATCCGAATTTTAGTGAGAATTGTGGCTCAGACAGCCAAATCAGCCTCTTTCGCTTGTCGCTTTTCACTAAACATCCGACAATTTAGCCTAACCCCGGCAAAAATGGAGATGCCTATGTCCACGACATGGTTTGTAGGAGCCGACTGGCTCGCCGAACATATTGATGACCCGGAAATTCAGATTATTGATGCCCGCATGGCGTCGCCTGGACAGGAAGATCGTAACGTTGCTCAGGAGTATCTGAATGGACATATTCCCGGCGCAGTGTTTTTTGATATCGAAGCGCTTTCTGATCACACTTCCCCGCTTCCGCACATGCTGCCGCGCCCGGAAACGTTCGCCGTGGCGATGCGTGAATTAGGCGTTAACCAGGATAAGCACCTGATTGTCTATGACGAAGGTAATCTTTTCTCAGCCCCACGAGCATGGTGGATGCTGCGCACCTTTGGTGTAGAGAAAGTGTCGATTCTGGGGGGTGGACTTGCAGGCTGGCAGCGCGATGATCTGCTGTTAGAAGAAGGTGCAGTAGAGCTGCCGGAAGGAGAGTTTAACGCCGCGTTTAATCCTGAAGCCGTGGTGAAAGTAACCGATGTATTATTGGCAAGCCATGAAAATACGGCGCAAATTATTGATGCCCGCCCGGCTGCACGTTTTAACGCAGAAGTTGATGAACCTCGCCCAGGTTTACGTCGCGGACATATTCCCGGAGCACTGAATGTTCCGTGGACGGAACTGGTGCGCGAAGGCGAACTAAAAACGACCGATGAACTGGATGCGATATTTTTTGGTCGCGGCGTCAGCTACGACAAACCAATTATCGTCAGCTGCGGCTCTGGTGTAACGGCAGCCATGGTTTTGTTAGCACTCGCGACGCTGGATGTGCCAAACGTGAAACTGTACGACGGCGCATGGAGTGAATGGGGCGCGCGGGCAGATTTACCGGTTGAGCCAGTGAAATAAGCTTTATACAGGCAATAAAAAACCGCCGAATTTGGCGGTTTTTTATTGCTGGTCTGGTTCGCGGCCTTTCCAGCAGGTTGTATTACCGTAGTAATGCAAGCGCGTCTCAGCGGAGACAATACTCGCCAGTAACTCTCTTTTTGTCAAGCAAAAGAGAGTTATTATTGTTCTGTTAGTGTATTATCCACTGCGGCCCTTTCCGCCGTCTCGCAAGCGGGCGCTGGCTTAAGGAAAGGATGTTCCGCGACCGTTAGAGCAAGCGCGTCTCAGCGCTTGCTATCGCGGCAATATCGCCAGTGGTGCTGTCGTGATGCGGTCTTCGCATGGACCGCACAATGAAGATACGGTGCTTCTGTATCGTACTTATTGTTTCTGGTGCGCTGTTTTCCCAAGTAAATAATAACCGGAGTCTCTCCGGCGACAATTTACTGGTGGTTAACAACCTTCAGAGCAGCAAGTAAGCCCGAATGCCGCCCTTTAGGGCGGCATATTTTAGATTATCCGGTTTTGTTTAAAGTCACGCAAAAAACCACCCCAGCGACGTTCATAGAATGGCACAATATGTTCGGTAATAAAGTGGCTAATTCCTTTTTCCCCTTTTTTCACCTGACAAATATCGATTGGTTCATCGCCAGGTAATGTATCGGTCGCTACACTTCCCGTCGCCTGAATAATTTCTTCGATATCACCATCGGCTTCAATGCCAATAAGTAAATTAGGCTGTGCCTCTTCGTTCTCTTTAATTGAACAAATAAAAGCACGCTTCACCGGCTTAATGGTTTTAAATAAGGTGGTGAGTGAATCAATCATTTGTGCTGGCGGCTCTGCGACTTCCGATAATATCAGCGATTCACCGCCTTCCAGGATTTCCTGGCTGCTCAGCGGATTTCCCTCTTCACCAATCAACAAACTGATTTCACGCGGCATAAATTCTTT
Organism: Escherichia sp. KCJ4928; assembly: GCF_004352695.1. NCBI lineage: Bacteria > Pseudomonadati > Pseudomonadota > Gammaproteobacteria > Enterobacterales > Enterobacteriaceae > Escherichia > Escherichia sp. KCJ4928. Next base: position 40,903 of record NZ_SJWV01000004.1, on the reverse strand, counting down.
ACCGGTCGGCAGTTTGGCATTAAGGAAGAGCGTTTCGCCAAGGGTCATCTCAAACAATGTGCGAACGGGCATTACGACAAATGCCTGTTCGTCTTCAACCGCCTGTTGAAGCGCTTCTAACGAGGTGAAAAAAGAAATGACGCTGGTGCCGTCTTCTTTTTCCCAGTGCTGTAAATCAAGCGCACTATCTTCAACCACAGCCTCGCCCTGCGCCGCCGTACCAGGCACCCAGACGGTGGATTCCAGTAGAGTACGGAAAAAGGCCGGGCGGTGCGCCGGTTCGGTTGCTGCTTTTTCCAGCAGGTCTTCAAGTTCGTTTTTTGTTTCGGACATATGAACCACAATTCATTCAACGTTCGGGGCGCAAATGCCTGATGCGCTACGCTTATCAGGCCTACAAGGGATTCGCAATTTGTTGAATTTGCAGAATTTGTAGGCCGGATAAGGCGTTTACGCCGCATCCGGCATATTAGTTTACGCCGTTAACAGATTAGCTATCGTGCGCACACCAAGTCCCGTAGCGCCCGCAGACCACTGTTCAACCGGCGCTTTACGGTAAGTCGCCGAGCAGTCGATATGCAGCCAGCCTTGCTGATAGTTCTCAACAAAGTGCGACAGGAAGCCCGCCGCCGTGCTCGCGCCTGCCGGATACGCCGCGCTTCCGGTATTGTTCAGTTCGGCAAAGTTAGACGGCAGCTGGCTGCGGTGGAATTCCGCCAGCGGCAGACGCCAGAATGGTTCGTTCTCTTGTGAGGCACTCGCCAGCAAACGACCGGCAAGCGCATCGTCAAAACTGAACAGCGCGTGATAATCATTACCCAGCGCAGTTTTCGCCGCCCCGGTGAGGGTCGCCGCATCAATGATCATTTCCGGTTTCTGCGCACTGGCATCAATCAGACCATCGGCAAGCACCAGACGCCCTTCGGCATCAGTGTTCATCACTTCAACTTTTTTACCGTTGCGATAGGTGATGATATCGCCCAGCTTGAACGCATTGCCGCTAATCAGGTTATCCGCACAGCAGAGGAACAGCTTCACGCGCTTGTTCAGTCCGCGCGTAATGGCAAATGCCAGCGCCCCGGTAACCGTTGCCGCGCCGCCCATGTCCGACTTCATCGAGTCCATAAACGCAGTCTGTTTGATGCTGTAGCCGCCGGAGTCAAAAGTGATACCTTTACCTACCAGGCACGCGTACACCGGTGCTTCTTTATCGCCAGTTGGGTTGTAATCCAGCGCCAGCAATACCGGAGAACGTTCTGAACCGCGCCCGACGGTGTGCAGCCCCATATAACCTTGCTCACGCAGATCTTCGCCTTTGGTGATCCGATAAGTCACACGATCGCCCGCGACGTTGCTGATCAGATCAACAGCACGCTGTGCCAGTTGCGATGGTCCCAATTCTTCTGCCGGTGCGTTGATGGTGTCACGCACCCAGTCGATGATCATCAGGCGGTTATCCAGTTCCTGGCGCTGGGCATCGTCCAGATCCGGCCACTCCACTTTACGCGTGCCTTTCGGGGCTTTGTAACCTTGCCAGAATGCCCAGCAGCGATCCGCATCCCAGCCTTCACCGCTTAACTGAACATGCTTGATGCCCAGACCGTCAATCTTGCGCGCCGCACGCTGGATCAGCCCCAGATCGTCTGCCCCGTTCAAATGCAGGGTAATGCCGTCATTATTAATGCTGTAAATTGCTTTTTCTCCCCAGCGCGCGTCGGCAGGTTGGGTAGAGAGGGTAATCTTCATCGCTTCTGTCATTTTAGTTATCCTTCTTTGTAAAAGGGCCGCCAGTTGGCAGCCCCAGGATTTTTCCGCTAAATGATTCGCGTTGCAGGAAGGCGGCAAGTGAGTGAAGCCCCAGGAGCATAGATAACTATGTGACTGGGGTGAACGAGCGCAGCCAACGCATCTGCGGCGTGAAGCATGACGCGGAAATTATTCGGCCTCGTCCAGCCAGACTAACAAAATCGCTTCGAGGATTTTCTCGTTGGATGCCTGCGGGTCGTCGTCGAAATCTTCCAGATCGCAAATCCACTGATGCATATCGGTGAATCGAACCGTTTTCGGATCAAGATCGGGATACGCATCGTACAGTGCTTCGCCAATTTCGCGGCTATCGGTCCATTTAAGTCCCATACTAACCTCTGTTAATGCTCACGCGCATGGTTGATAGTGTAACGCGGGATTTCGACCACTAAATCTTCGTCGGTGACGCGCGCCTGGCAGCTTAAACGGCTTTCCGGCTCCAGTCCCCAGGCTTTGTCCAGCATGTCGTCTTCCTGCTCTGAGCTTTCCGGCAGCGAGTCAAAACCTTCACGAACGATGCAGTGGCAGGTGGTGCAAGCACAGGATTTTTCACAGGCGTGTTCAATCTCGATACCGTTACGCAGAGCTGCGTCGAGAATGGTTTCACCGCTATTAGCTTCCAGAACAGCGCCATCAGGGCAGAGATCCTGATGAGGCAAAATAACAATCTTTGGCATATTAAACCTCGTCCACGGAATGGCCTTTCAGCGCACGACGAACCGACTGGTCCATGCGGCGAGCGGCGAAATCCTGGGTTTGTTTGTCTACGTTTTTAATCGCTTGTTCGATGGCGTCAACGTCATCGCCCTGCGCCACTTCACTCAGGTGAGCGGCAGCATCGTCAATGACCTGACGTTCTGCGGCGCTTAACAGCGCGGCATCAGCAGCCAGCGCGCCGTGCAGACTTTCCAGCACACGCGCCGCTTCTACTTTTTGTTCTGCCAGCATTCGGGCTTTTACGTCCTGCTCGGCATAGCTCATTGAGTCTTTGATCATCGAAGCGATTTCGCTATCGGTCAGACCGTAAGACGGTTTGACCTGAATAGACGCCTCAACGCCGGTGGATTTCTCCATCGCCGTCACGCTCAAAAGACCGTCGGCATCGACCTGGAACGTCACGCGAATATGCGCACCACCAGCCGGTAGCGCCGGAATACCACGCAGCGCAAAACGCGCCAGTGAGCGGCAGTCCTGCACCAGTTCGCGCTCACCCTGCATTACATGGATAGACATCGCCGTCTGACCATCTTTAAAGGTGGTGAAATCCTGAGCGCGGGCCACCGGAATAGTGGTATTACGCGGAATCACTTTCTCCACCAGGCCGCCCATCGTTTCGAGGCCCAGCGACAGTGGGATCACATCAAGCAGCAGCATTTCGCTGTCTGGCTTGTTACCCACCAGAATATCCGCCTGAATCGCCGCGCCAATAGCGACGACTTTATCCGGGTCGATGGAAGTCAGCGGTGGACGACCGAAAAATTCGCCTACCCGTTCACGCACCAGCGGCACGCGAGTAGAACCGCCCACCATCACCACTTCCAGCACTTCATCAGCTTCTACACCCGCGTCTTTCAGCGCGCGACGACAAGCCAGTAAGGTTCGTTTTACCAGTGGCGCGATCAGTTCATTGAATTGTTCACGGCTGATTTCGCCCTGCCAGCCCGCAACGTTAACGGTCACGGAGTCCGCATCGCTCAGCGCGATTTTGGCTGCAATGGCGGCATCCAGCAGTTCACGCTGAACGCGGTTATCGCTACGATCAGGAATGCCCGCCTGCTCGCGAATGTAATCCGCCAGCAGATGGTCGAAATCATCGCCGCCGAGCGCGGAATCACCGCCGGTTGCCAGCACTTCAAACACGCCGCGACTTAAGCGCAGAATGGAAATATCAAACGTCCCGCCACCGAGGTCATAAACAGCGATCACGCCTTCCTGACCGGAATCCAGCCCGTAGGCGATAGCCGCAGCGGTCGGTTCGTTAAGTAAGCGCAGAACATGCAACCCCGCCAGACGCGCCGCGTCTTTGGTGCCCTGACGCTGGGCATCGTCAAAGTACGCCGGAACGGTGATAACTACACCATCCAGCTCGCCTGCCAGGGCTTCAGTTGCCCGCGCCGCCAGTGCTTTGAGGATGTCCGCAGAAACGCGCACCGGGTTCAGCAGCCCCGCCGCCGTTTCAATCATCGGCAGGCCGTTTTCGCTGGCCTGGAATTGATAAGGCAGATGCGGATAGCGTTGCTGGATATCAGCCAGCGAGCGCCCCATCAGGCGTTTAACAGAACTAATGGTGTTGGCGGTATCAAGCGCTGCGTTAGTACGCGCGTCATAACCCACCGAATGCCCTTGCTGTTGATAGTGAACAACAGATGGCAGCAGGTGACGGCCTTCATGGTCGGCTAACGTTTCGGCCTGACCGCTGCGCACTGTCGCCACCAGCGAGTTGGTTGTGCCCAGGTCAATACCAGCCGCCAGACGACGCTGATGCGGCGCAGCACTCAAACCAGGTTCACTAATTTGTAATAAGGCCATGTTTAGCTTCCAGAAATTAAAAATCGAGCAGTTTTTCTTCGAGTTGTTCGGCACTGCTCCGCAGTTTATCGAGAAAACGCAGCTTACGCACGGTATCCGCCGCCGCGTCCCACGCCTCGTTGTCTAACTGTTCAACCATCAACTGATGGCGGGTATCAAACATCTTTTTCACACGTTTGATAAAGCTTTCCAGCCGCGCTTCATCTTTCGCCTGTTCGATCTCGTCCAGCTCTTCGCGCAGCTCCAACTGTTCCATCAGGAACGCGGTGTCGCGCACAGTATGCTGCTCGCTGGCGAGATCAAAACCGTGTAAAGAAAGCAAATATTCCGCGCGCATTAACGGATGACGCAGCGTTTGCCAGGCCTGGTTAATGGTTGCAGATTGCTGTACGGCGGCGAGTTGTTCCGCCTGGCTTCCGCTGGCGAATTTATCAGGATGATACTGACGTTGTAGATCCTGAAAACGCAGGCTCAGCGCCTGGGTATCGAGTTGATAACGGGCAGGCAAGCCAAAGAGGGTGAAGTAATCCATAACATTCTCAGGGCTGCGATCCGCCGCGATAACGGCGAATCAGGTAAAACAAACCCCACGCGCAGGCGACCACGGTGGGGTTATCGGTATGCGCATCAAACGTGGAAGCTTTCGCCGCAACCACACTCATCTTTAACGTTCGGGTTGGTGAATTTAAACCCTTCATTCAGGCCTTCTTTTACGAAGTCCAGCTGCGTACCGTCCAGAAATTGCAGGCTTTTGCCATCGACCACGACTTTCACGCCTTTGTCTTCAAACACGATGTCTTCCGGCGTCGGTTCGTCAACAAATTCCAGTACATAAGCCATACCTGAACATCCGGAGGTTCTCACGCCCAGACGCAGGCCAAACCCTTTGCCGCGGTTAGCCAGAAAGGTATTTACTCGCGCTGCTGCACTGTCGCTCAGTGTAATCGACATAACCAAACCTCAACTCTTATTTTGCTTCACGTTTGCTTTTATAGTCCGCAATGGCGGCTTTGATCGCGTCTTCTGCCAGAATAGAACAGTGAATTTTCACCGGCGGCAGTTCAAGTTCTTCAGCAATATCGGTATTTTTGATCGCCTGCGCTTCGTCGAGAGACTTCCCTTTCACCCATTCGGTGACCAGGGAGCTGGAAGCGATAGCAGAACCGCAGCCGTAAGTTTTAAAACGCGCGTCTTCAATGATACCTTCATCGTTGACTTTAATCTGCAACTTCATCACGTCGCCACAGGCCGGTGCACCCACCATGCCGCTGCCGACGTTCTCGTCGTTGTTGTCAAAGGAACCCACGTTACGCGGATTCTCGTAATGGTCGATAACTTTTTCGCTGTAAGCCATTATAAATTCTCCTGATTCCGATACCGATTAATGATGAGCCCATTCGATGCTGTTCAGATCCACGCCCTGCTTGTACATTTCCCACAGCGGAGAAAGGTCACGCAGACGACCGATGGATTTACGAACTAACTCGATGGTGTAGTCGATCTCTTCTTCAGTAGTAAAACGACCTAAAGAGAAACGGATAGAGCTATGTGCCAGCTCGTCGTTCAGCCCCAGCGCGCGCAGCACGTAGGACGGTTCGAGGCTTGCTGACGTACAGGCGGAACCTGAAGAAACTGCGAGGTCTTTCAGCGCCATAATCAGCGACTCACCTTCAACGTAGTTGAAGCTGACGTTGAGAATGTTCGGCGCACCGTGTTCCAGGTCACCGTTCAGGTAAACTTCTTCGATATCTTTGATGCCGTTCCACAGACGGTTACGCAGGCCGCGCAGACGTTCCATCTCGGTCGCCATCTCTTCTTTTGCGATGCGATAGGCCTCGCCCATTCCGACGATCTGGTGAACAGGCAGAGTGCCGGAACGCATACCGCGCTCGTGACCGCCGCCGTGCATTTGCGCTTCGATGCGTACGCGCGGTTTACGACGTACATACAGCGCACCGATACCTTTCGGGCCATAGATTTTGTGACCGGAGAAAGACATCAGGTCAACTTTCAACTGGCTCAGGTCGATAGGCAGTTTGCCCACGCTCTGGGTTGCATCAACGTGATAGATAATGCCACGAGCACGGCACATTTCGCCGATAGCCGCGATATCCTGCACCACGCCGATTTCGTTATTTACGTGCATGATGGAAACAAGGATGGTGTCGTCACGCATCGCTGCTTCAAGTTCTTTCAGGTCGATAATGCCGTTACGCTGCGGTGCCAGGTAGGTGACTTCAAAACCTTCGCGCTCCAGCTGACGGCAGGTATCCAGTACCGCTTTGTGTTCGGTTTTGCTGGTGATGATGTGCTTGCCTTTTTTCTGATAAAAGTTGGCTGCACCTTTGATCGCCAGGTTGTCAGATTCGGTTGCACCAGAGGTAAAGACGATTTCACGCGGATCAGCGCCGACCAGATCGGCAATCTGATTACGGGCGATATCTACCGCTTCTTCAGCCTGCCAGCCGAAACGGTGAGAACGAGAGGCCGGGTTACCAAAGGTTCCGTCCATCGTCATGAACTGCATCATTTTCTCGGCAACACGCGGGTCCACCGGCGTGGTTGCGGAGTAGTCGAGATAAATCGGTAATTTCATTGCTCTATAAACTCCGTACATCACTCAATGCAAGGAACCAGGCTACCGGCTGGATGTACGACCGTGTTTACGGAGCGCGATACGCCCCGGCCTGATTCTGAATTCTTTTTATTAAGCGCGTAACTTAACGTCGATCGCGTCTTGTATGCGGGTGCGTGGCGCGTCGTGAGTATGCTGACGACCAGACACATCCAGCACTTCCTGGTTATTAACCAGTTCGCCTAAAGTAATGTTGTTGAGAAAACCGGTGAGACGGTCGCTCAAATCACGCCACAGCGCGTGGGTCAGGCATTTATCGCCGCCCTGGCAGCCGCCTTTACCCTGACAACGGGTGGCATCTACAGATTCGTCAACGGCGCTAATCACTTCGCCAACGGCGATGCTGCTGGCATCTTTGCCTAACAGATAACCACCGCCTGGTCCACGTACGCTGGAAACCAGACCATTTTTACGCAGACGGGAAAACAGTTGTTCCAGATAAGAAAGGGAAATTCCCTGACGTTCGGAAATATCAGCCAACGGTACCGGGCCCGCTTCAGAGTTGAGCGCAACGTCAAGCATTGCGGTCACGGCATAGCGCCCTTTAGATGTCAGTCTCATGTCTTACTTCACCTCAAACTCGCCCCTGCCCGGGGTTTTTTATTGTAAAAGTGGGGGTATTGCATAGCAGGGTCAAGTCTGACATTCCCGAGTAAATTGGTCAACTATTTACTTGACTGATTTAGTCGGGTATTTAACCTTCAGTGCCATTTTTTTATCGTGGCGTTTGTACCTGTTGTCCTTCCAGACCATGGGCGGGTTGAGGGCAATTATTCGCATTAGCGCTGGCCTCTTCCCCTCACCCTAACCCTCTCCCCGAAGGGGCGAGGGGACCGTCCGTGCATTTATCTGGCTTAGCCCTCAGGCCTTATTACCTTTATTCTGCTGCTCAATAGAAGCCAGAATCCCGCGCAGGATATTCAATTCCTGGCTTTCCGGGCGCGCACGGGTAAACAGACGGCGCAATTTATTCATCACCTGCCCCGGATGGTTTTCACGGATAAAACCGGTTGCCAGCAGCGTTTGTTCCAGATGACCATAAAAACGCTCCAGATCATCGACCAGCGGATACGGCGTCTCTTCATGCTCGACCTGCTCGCCGTTTTCCTGAGTTGCCAGCCAGGCCATGCGCACTTCATAGGCAATAACCTGAACCGCCATCGCCAGGTTCAGCGAGCTGTATTCCGGGTTAGCCGCAATCGCGACATGATAATGGCATTTCTGCAACTCTTCATTGGTCAAGCCGACGCGCTCGCGACCAAACACCAGCGCCACCGGGGTATTTGCCGCTTCAGCGACGCTTTTCAGGCCGCATTCGCGCGGGTCGAGCATCGGCCATGGCAGCGTGCGGGAGCGTGCGCTGGTGCCCACCACCAGGCTACAACCGGCTAACGCTTCGTCGAGCGTATCGACGATGTGAGCATTACCAATCACATCGCTGGCCCCTGCTGCCAGGGCAATCGCCTGGGAGTCGGGTTTCACCAGTGGATTAACCAGCCACAGATTGGTTAATCCCATTGTTTTCATGGCACGGGCAACAGAACCCATATTGCCGGTGTGTGACGTCTCCACCAGCACAATTCGAATATTTTGCAGCATTGTCTTTCTTCATCTAAAGATTATTCACGCATCTTATCATAAAACGAAGACAGATGCCGATCTCGCTGCTATACTCTGCGCCGTTTTCCCGTTCTTTAACATCCAGTGAGAGAGACCGATGCATCCGATGCTGAACATCGCCGTGCGCGCAGCGCGCAAGGCGGGTAATTTAATTGCCAAAAACTATGAAACCCCGGACGCTGTAGAAGCGAGCCAGAAAGGCAGTAACGATTTCGTGACCAACGTAGATAAAGCTGCCGAAGCGGTGATTATCGACACGATTCGTAAATCTTACCCACAGCACACCATCATCACCGAAGAAAGCGGTGAACTTGAAGGTACTGATCAGGATGTTCAATGGGTTATCGATCCACTGGATGGTACTACCAACTTTATCAAACGTCTGCCGCACTTCGCGGTATCTATCGCCGTTCGTATCAAAGGCCGCACCGAAGTTGCTGTGGTATACGATCCTATGCGTAACGAACTGTTCACCGCCACTCGCGGTCAGGGCGCACAGCTGAACGGCTACCGTCTGCGCGGTAGCACCGCTCGCGATCTCGACGGTACCATTCTGGCGACCGGCTTCCCGTTCAAAGCAAAACAGTACGCCACTACCTACATCAACATCGTCGGCAAACTGTTCAACGAATGTGCAGACTTCCGTCGTACCGGTTCTGCGGCGCTGGATCTGGCTTACGTCGCTGCGGGTCGTGTTGACGGTTTCTTTGAAATCGGTCTGCGTCCGTGGGATTTCGCGGCAGGCGAGCTGCTGGTTCGTGAAGCGGGCGGCATCGTCAGCGACTTCACCGGTGGTCATAACTATATGCTGACCGGTAACATCGTTGCTGGTAACCCACGTGTTGTGAAAGCCATGCTGGCGAACATGCGTGACGAGTTAAGCGACGCTCTGAAGCGTTAATGACTCAGGCGGGTGATGTCACTCACCCGCCCTCGCCTTTCAGGCGCTATTCTGAAATACTTCCTCACCGCTTTACTTTCTTTCGTCACTCTCCCACCATCTTTCCCCGATTAATGGATGATAAAGAAGTCGCAAGGAAAGGTTATGGCACTGCCAGTGAACAAACGCGTTCCCAAAATTCTATTTATTCTCTTTGTTGTTGCCTTCTGCGTTTATTTAGTGCCGCGCGTTGCCATCAACTTCTTCTATTATCCTGACGATAAAATTTACGGTCCCGACCCCTGGTCGGCGGAATCCGTCGAATTTACGGCTAAGGACGGTACTCGTCTGCAAGGCTGGTTTATTCCTTCTTCGACGGGCCCTGCTGACAACGCCATCGCAACCATCATTCATGCTCACGGCAATGCCGGAAATATGTCCGCCCACTGGCCGCTGGTCAGTTGGTTACCCGAGCGTAATTTCAACGTTTTTATGTTTGATTATCGCGGGTTTGGTAAATCAAAAGGCACGCCGTCCCAGGCCGGATTGCTGGACGATACGCAAAGCGCCATCAATGTGGTGCGCCATCGCAGTGATGTAAACCCACAACGGCTGGTGCTGTTCGGGCAGAGTATTGGCGGGGCGAATATTCTTGCTGTTATTGGTCAGGGTGATCGTGAAGGCATACGTGCGGTGATCCTCGACTCCACATTTGCCTCTTATGCAACCATCGCCAACCAGATGATCCCCGGCAGTGGCTACTTACTTGATGAGAGTTACAGCGGCGAAAATTATATCGCCAGCGTCAGCCCGATCCCGCTTTTACTCATTCACGGTAAAGCTGATCACGTTATCCCATGGCAGCACAGCGAAAAGTTGTATAGCCTGGCAAAAGAGCCAAAACGGTTGATCCTAATCCCGGATGGCGAACACATTGATGCTTTTTCCGATCGTCACGGCGATGTTTATCGCGAACAGATGGTGGACTTTATCCTTAGCGCGTTGAATCCACAGAACTAACCCATGATCGCTAGCACGATAATCATTCACAAAACCACCTTAAGACATGCTAATCCACTGGTCAGAACAGTTTAAGATGAGAAAAATTCTGTGACGCTTGCCAACATTTCTGATGATTAGCATTCCCTTCGCCATTTCCCTGAGCAAACTTTAGCTATTCTTATCAATTATGCTTATGGGAGATCTACAGATGATGCCTACGCTTGCTCCACCATCTGTCCTTTCGGCTCCCCAGCGCCGCTGCCAGATCTTGCTGACGCTCTTTCAGCCGGGGTTGACCGCCACCACGGCAACTTTCAGCGAGCTTAATGGTGTGGATGATGATATTGCCAGTCTTGATATCAGCGCAACAGGACAGGAGATCCTGCGCTATCATCAACTCACACTGACGGCTGGTTATGACGGTAGCTACCGGGTTGAAGGTACAGTGCTTAACCAACGTTTGTGTTTATTTCACTGGCTACGACGTGGTTTCCGTCTGTGTCCATCATTTATTACCAGCCATTTCACCCCCGCCCTGAAGAGTGAACTGAAGCGGCGCGGAATTGCGCGTAACTTTTACGACGATACCAATCTACAAGCGTTAGTGAATCTCTGCTCCCGACGACTGCAAAAACGCTTTGAAACGCGCGATATTCATTTCCTGTGTCTGTATCTGCAATATTGTTTGCTGCAACACCACGCTGGAATTACGCCTCAGTTTAATCCGCTCCAACGTCGCTGGGCGGAATCCTGCCTTGAATTTCAGGTAGCGCAGGAAATTGGACGCCACTGGCAGCGTCGGGCGCTCCAGCCTGTACCGCCTGATGAGCCACTGTTTATGGCATTACTTTTTTCCATGTTGCGGGTTCCCGATCCATTGCGTGATGCGCATCAGCGAGACAGACAATTGCGTCAGTCTATCAAACGTCTGGTAAACCATTTTCGTGAGCTGGGAAATGTTCGTTTTTATGATGAACAGGGGTTATGCGATCAGCTTTATACCCACCTCGCCCAGGCGTTAAATCGCAGTTTTTTTGCCATCGGTATTGATAATACCCTGCCGGAAGAGTTCGCCAGACTGTACCCACGCCTGGTGCGCACCACCCGCGCGGCGCTGGCCGGATTTGAAAGTGAATACGGCGTCCATCTTTCTGATGAGGAAAGTGGTCTGGTCGCGGTGATTTTCGGTGCCTGGCTAATGCAGGAAAACGATCTGCATGAAAAACAGATTATTCTACTGACCGGGAATGATAGCGAGCGAGAAGCGCAGATTGAGCAGCAGTTACGCGAACTAACGTTACTGCCGCTCAACATTAAGCATATGTCGGTAAAGGCATTTTTGCAGACAGGCGCTCCGCGTGGCGCGGCACTGATTATTGCGCCTTATACCATGCCATTACCGCTCTTTTCACCACCGCTGATCTATACGGACCTGACGCTGACAACACATCAACAGGAGCAGATCCGCAAAATGCTCGAATCAGCATGAGGGAACAACTTTCGGGCGCAAAAACATTGCCGGCAGCGCCACCAGCGCCATTACCCAGAACACGCCGTGGCCCAGATATTGATACAGGAAACCGGCGAAAACGGTCATGATAGCGATACTGCCGCCCATCGCGACGGCAGAGTAAACCGCCTGTAAACGGATGACTTCGCTACCCTGGCGAGCAGCAATATAACGCATGGCGGCCAGGTGGCAGACCGTGAAGGTGCCGCAATGCAGAATTTGCACCACTATCAACCACGGCAACGCCGTAGTTGCTCCCATAATGCCCCAGCGCACTACGCCGCAAATCGCCGAGATCAACAGCATATCGCGTGCACTACAACGGCGGAAAAGTTTATTACTCAGCGCAAAGATAATGACTTCCGCCACCACGCCCAGCGACCACAAATACCCCACCGCCGAGGCCGAGTAGCCAGCTGCCTGCCAGTAAATGGCGCTAAAACCGTAATAGGCCGCATGTGCCCCCTGCAATAAACAAACGCAGGCCAGAAAGCGCCAGTTCTGGCGAACCAGCGCCAACCACGCTGACCAACCGGTGCTCTCCTGCTGGCGGCTTGCCCCTTGTGGCTGAATCGTCGGACGGATGAGAAAGCCGAGCAGCATGGATGCCACGCCCAACGTCAACAGCGCGAGGATCACCCGATAATCAAACATAGTGACCAGTTTGCCCGTCAGCGCCGAGCCAATGACAAACGCCACCGAGCCCCACAGTCGCACTTTGCCGTAATCAAGCGGGAACTGCTTTTGCCACGTATTCGCCAGTGCATCGGTCAACGGTACCAGCGGTGAGAAAAAGAGGTTAAAGCCAATCATCACCAGCATCAGCCACGCTACGTGCGCCCCCGCCCAGAAGGCAACAGCAAAGAGAAGTGTCAGCAGTGCCAGCACGCGCAAGGCGGAAATCAGGCGGGAAGGATCGCTGACGCGGGGCGCGATGAGCAAACTCCCGAGAAAACGGGCAACCAGACCTGCCCCCAATAACAGGCCGATGGTTTCTGGCGTTAAACCAATCCCTTTAAGCCAGACGCTCCAGAAAGGTAGAAAAATGCCGTAACTAAAAAAGTATGTGAAATAGCCGAGCGCCAACCAGCGCGTGGATTGCAAAACCATGAGTCCCTCCCGTCAGGAGGCGTTAGTCTGGGGTTAATCGAATGTTGGTGCAAGTTGAAAAATAAGAATATTCGAGCCTGCTTCCCGATGTCTGTAACGCCAGTTCACAAGCACTAAAAAACTGCGATCCGCGACGCATGTTGCAAAAATAATGCGTAATTATGCCGTTACGCTTGCCAAACGTTCCTGCACAATGGCGATGAAATCGCGTAATGCCGGCTTCATCTCCCCTTTCTTCCACGCCATCAGTAAAGCAATGGAAGGCACATTTCCGGCAATGGGACGAAAAACAACCTGTCCGGTATTAAAATTATTCATATAACCGGGTATCAAAGTGACGCCCAGCCCCATGCCCACCAGATTCATGGTCACCAGAATATTCGTTGCCACCTGGACGATATTTGGCTGGCTGTTTTCTTGCGCAAACCACGCTTTAACGATCGGCGCAAGCGAACCGGAATACGCCGGATCGGTACTGACGAAATTCACGCCATCCAGTTGCGCGGCGGTGATCTCTTTTTCATGTGCTAAAGGGTGATCAACCGGTAACACAACCACTAATGGTTCGTCAAAAAGCTCCAGATAATCAATCTCCGGGCTATAAACAGGATGGCGCATTAAGCCGACGTCGAGTTCACCACGGCGAATTTTTTCCTCCTGTTGCGTGGTGATTAAACTCACCAGCTCAATCAAGGTGTCTGGCTGTCTGAGACGAAACATCGGTAATACTTTTGGCAGTAAATTCACTTCCGCCGATGGCACAAAGCCAATGGTTAATTGTCTGTCTTCCTGAACAATTTTCCGCGCCCGTAATTTGGCATTTTCCGCTTGTTCGAGGATTGCCAGCGCGTCCTGGAGAAAACATTCTCCCGCCGCCGTCAACGCGACTTTGCGCTTATCCCTCACCAGTAACGGAACACCGACACAGTTTTCAAGATCGCGGATCTGGCTGCTTAACGAAGGCTGTGAGGTATGCAGTTTTTCCGCCGCACGGGTAAAGTTCAGTGCCTGCGCCACTGCGACGAAATAGCGTAAATGCCGTAGTTCCATCACCTTCCCCTTGTTATCGAAAAAACGTCTCAGCTGGTAGAAATTAACTATTTCACATATTAGCAACCAACCAGCAACATCCTTATGGCACAAAAATAGAAGGTCAATACATCTTATCTTTCAGGATTAAAAAATATGACCACACCCTCAGATTTGAACATTTACCAACTGATTGACACCCAAAACGGTCGGGTCACTCCGCGTATTTATACCGACCCAGATATTTACCAACTGGAGCTTGAACGTATTTTCGGCCGTTGCTGGTTATTTCTCGCCCACGAAAGCCAGATCCCAAAACCCGGTGATTTCTTTAACACCTACATGGGAGAAGATGCAGTTGTCGTGGTGCGCCAGAAAGACGGCAGCATCAAGGCGTTTCTCAACCAATGCCGCCACCGGGCCATGCGTGTGAGTTATGCAGATTGCGGCAACACTCGCGCCTTTACCTGCCCGTATCACGGCTGGTCTTATGGCATTAACGGCGAGTTGATCGATGTACCGCTGGAACCTCGCGCCTACCCACAAGGGTTGTGTAAATCCCACTGGGGGCTAAACGAAGTTCCTTGTGTGGAGAGTTATAAAGGACTGATTTTTGGCAACTGGGATACCAGCGCACCGGGCCTGCATGATTACCTGGGTGACATTGCCTGGTATCTGGATGGCATGCTGGATCGTCGCGAAGGCGGCACCGAAATTGTCGGCGGCGTACAAAAGTGGGTGATCAACTGTAACTGGAAATTCCCGGCAGAGCAGTTCGCCAGTGACCAGTATCATGCTCTGTTCAGCCATGCTTCTGCCGTTCAGGTATTAGGGGCGAAAGATGATGGCAGCGATAAGCGCCTCGGTGATGGACAAACCGCCCGCCCGGTGTGGGAAACCGCCAAAGATGCGCTGCAATTTGGTCAGGACGGTCACGGTAGCGGTTTCTTCTTTACTGAAAAACCGGATGCTAATGTCTGGGTCGATGGCGCAGTTTCAAGCTATTACCGCGAAACCTATGCCGAAGCAGAACAACGTTTAGGTGAAGTTCGCGCCCTGCGCCTGGCGGGTCATAACAATATTTTCCCCACGCTTTCATGGCTAAACGGCACTGCCACACTCCGCGTCTGGCATCCGCGCGGCCCTGATCAAGTTGAAGTGTGGGCGTTCTGTATTACTGACAAAGCCGCCTCCGATGAAGTTAAAGCCGCTTTTGAAAACAGCGCCACTCGTGCTTTTGGTCCTGCTGGTTTTCTCGAGCAGGATGACTCGGAGAACTGGTGTGAAATCCAGAAATTGCTGAAAGGTCACCGCGCCCGCAACAGCAAACTGTGTCTGGAAATGGGGCTTGGTCAGGAAAAGCGCCGCGACGACGGCATTCCTGGCATTACTAACTATATCTTTTCAGAAACTGCCGCTCGTGGAATGTACCAACGCTGGGCCGATCTTCTGAGTAGCGAAAGCTGGCAGGAAGTGCTCGATAAAACCGCCGCTTACCAGCAGGAGGTGATGAAATGAGTGCGCAAGTTTCACAGGAGTTACATCACCGCATTAGCCAGTTTCTCTTTCACGAAGCCAGCTTACTGGACGACTGGAAATTTCGTGACTGGCTGGCACAGCTCGACGAAGAGATTCGTTACACCATGCGCACCACGGTTAACGCGCAAACGCGCGACCGCCGCAAAGGCGTTCAGCCGCCGACAACCTGGATTTTTAATGACACCAAAGACCAGCTGGAGCGGCGAATCGCCCGTCTGGAAACGGGCATGGCCTGGGCAGAAGAGCCGCCGTCACGCACTCGTCACTTAATCAGCAACTGCCAGGTAAGCGAAACCGACATCCCAAACGTATTTGCCGTGAGGGTGAATTATCTACTTTATCGGGCACAAAAAGAGCGCGATGAAACATTCTATGTTGGAACGCGTTTCGACAAAGTTCGCCGTCTGGAAGATGACAACTGGCGCTTGCTGGAACGGGATATCGTCCTGGATCAAGCGGTGATCACTTCCCATAACCTGAGTGTACTGTTCTGATGAATCGAATTTATGCGTGTCCCGTTGCGGATGTGCCGGAGGGTGAGGCTCTCCGGATAGATACCTCGCCCGTCATCGCCTTGTTCAACGTGGGCGGCGAGTTTTATGCCATTAACGATCGTTGCAGCCATGGTAATGCGTCGATGTCAGAAGGGTATCTGGAAGATGACGCCACGGTGGAGTGCCCGCTACACGCCGCCAGTTTTTGCCTGAAAACGGGGAAAGCGTTATGCCTGCCCGCCACCGATCCGCTCACCACTTATCCAGTACACGTTGAAGGTGGTGACATTTTCATCGACTTACCGGAGGCGCAGCCATGAGCGATCTACATAACGAGTCCATCTTTATTACCGGCGGCGGATCGGGATTAGGCCTGGCGCTGGTCGAGCGATTTATCGAAGAAGGCGCGCAGGTTGCCACGCTGGAACTGTCGGCGGCAAAAGTCGCCAGTCTGCGTCAGCGATTTGGCGAACATATTCTGGTGGTGGAAGGTAACGTGACCTGTTATGCCGATTATCAACGCGCGGTTAATCAGATCCTGACTCGTTCTGGCAAGCTGGATTGTTTTATCGGCAATGCGGGCATCTGGGATCACAATGCCTCACTGGTTAATACTCCCGCAGAGACGCTCGAAACTGGCTTCCACGAGCTGTTTAACGTCAACGTACTCGGTTACCTGCTTGGCGCAAAAGCCTGCGCTCCGGCGTTAATCGCCAGTGAAGGCAGCATGATTTTCACACTGTCAAACGCCGCCTGGTATCCCGGCGGCGGTGGCCCGCTGTACACCGCCAGTAAACATGCCGCAACCGGACTTATTCGCCAACTGGCTTATGAATTGGCACCGAAAGTGCGGGTGAATGGCGTCGGCCCGTGTGGTATGGCCAGCGACCTGCGCGGCCCACAGGCGCTCGGGCAAAGTGAAACCTCGATAATGCAGTCTCTGACGCCGGAGAAAATTGCCGCCATATTACCGCTGCAATTTTTCCCGCAACCGGCGGATTTTACGGGTCCGTATGTGATGTTGGCATCGCGGCGCAATAATCGCGCATTAAGCGGTGTGATGATCAACGCTGATGCGGGTTTAGCGATTCGCGGCATTCGCCACGTAGCGGCTGGGCTGGCTCTTTAAGGAAGCACGATGAAAGAAAAAACGATCATTATTGTCGGTGGCGGGCAAGCGGCGGCAATGGCTGCGGCCTCGCTACGCCAGCAAGGGTTCACCGGTGAGCTGCATCTGTTTTCCGATGAGCAACATCTTCCTTATGAACGCCCCCCGCTCTCGAAATCCATGTTGCTGGAGGATTCCCCGCAGTTACAGCAGGTGTTACCCGCTAACTGGTGGCAGGAAAACAATGTTCATCTGCATTCCGGTGTAACCATCAAATCGCTGGGCCGCGACACAAGAGAGTTAGTGTTAACCAACGGCGAAAGTTGGCACTGGGATCAGCTGTTTATGGCAACCGGCGCGGCAGCCCGACCGCTGCCGTTGCTTGATGCACTGGGAGAACGCTGCTTTACCCTGCGCCATGCCGGTGATGCCGCCAGACTGCGAGAAGTTCTGCAGCCCGAACGGTCAGTCGTGATTGTCGGTGCCGGAACTATTGGTCTGGAACTGGCTGCCAGCGCCACGCAGCGCAGATGTAAGGTGACAGTGATTGAACTGGCGGCAACCGTCATGGGCCGTAATGCACCACCGCCCGTGCAACGCTATCTTTTACAGCGCCATCAGCAGGCTGGTGTGCGCATTCTGCTCAATAATGCCATTGAACATGTGGTCGATGGTGAAAAAGTAGAACTGACGCTGCAAAGTGGCGAAACGCTTCAGGCCGATGTGGTGATTTACGGTATTGGTATCAGCGCCAACGACCAACTGGCTCGCGAAGCCAACCTTGATACTGCCAATGGCATTGTCATTGATGAGGCTTGCCGCACCTGCGATCCCGCGATCTTTGCCGGTGGCGATGTGGCAATCACCCGTCTTGATAATGGCGCACTACACCGCTGCGAAAGCTGGGAAAACGCCAATAACCAGGCGCAAATTGCCGCTGCCGCAATATTAGGGCTACCGCTTCCGCTACTGCCGCCGCCGTGGTTCTGGAGCGATCAGTACAGTGATAACTTACAGTTTATTGGCGATATGCGTGGTGATGACTGGCTTTGTCGTGGCAACCCGGAAACTCAGAAGGCGATTTGGTTTAATCTGCAAAACGGCGTGCTTATCGGTGCGGTCACGCTGAATCAGGGGCGTGAGATTCGCCCAATCCGCAAATGGATCCAGAGCGGCAAAACGTTTGATGCGAAACTGCTGATAGATGAGAACATCGCGCTTAAATCACTGTAACCAGGATAATTAGCGAATATCTCAATGCCTGGGGCGTGGCGAGGTGCAAGAGTGTGTATTACGTTTAAATCACATTATCTTGCAAAGGGATTGGTTATGAACTCACTACGTTATTTTGATTTTGGTGCTGCCCGCCCTGTTTTGTTATTAATTGCCCGTATCGCCGTGGTCTTAATTTTCATTATTTTTGGTTTTCCCAAAATGATGGGCTTTGACGGTACGGTCCAATATATGGCCTCGTTGGGCGCGCCAATGCCGATGCTGGCAGCGATTATTGCGGTAGTTATGGAAGTGCCCGCCGCGATATTAATTGTGCTTGGCTTTTTCACCCGTCCGCTGGCGGTGCTGTTTATTTTCTACACGCTGGGTACGGCGGTGATTGGTCACCATTACTGGGATATGACCGGCGATGCGGTTGGGCCAAATATGATTAATTTTTGGAAGAATATCAGCATCGCTGGCGCGTTCTTGCTATTGGCAATTACCGGGCCGGGGGCAATTTCTCTCGATCGCCGTTAGGAAAGATGCCGGATGCGGCGTGAACGCCTTATCCGGCATTTTATAAATTACAGTAACGCAACCCGCAACGACATCTCTGAGGTTGTTGATTCCCCTGGTGCTAGCGCAATGAGATCACCACCTTCCGGGCGATGATGGTCATCCGGCGCATGGCTCATCGGTTCCAGACAGAAGAAATCAAACGCATATCCTTTATCAAACGCCGGGTCGGAAACAAAGATGAAATAACACGGTGCAGGTGGCGTCGTTTCCATGATGATGGCATAACCCTCCTGCGGCTGCTCGATGCGGGCCTGACCATTCCATCCGGCAAAACCATTATTCACCCACTGGCGCGGCAACGGCGCGGGCTGGTTAAAATCCAGTTCCTGCGGTAGCTGCTCGCAAAACTCACCCGCCAGCCACTGCTCCCGCTCCAGCCAGTAACCGCTCGCCTGTGCCTGAATCCGCGTTTGCGGCGACAACGGAAAATAAGGATGCCAGCCGGTACCAAATGGCAGCGTCTCTGCCCCTTGATTGGTGACAGAGAGCGTCACCGTCAGCGTATCCGCCGTTAAATGAAACGCCTGACTTACCCGATAGTGATAGACACCGCTGCGATGTTCATACACCAGACACAAACTATCATCGCTGTGCGAGACACATTGCCACTCGCCCAGCCAGCCATCGCCGTGTAGATAGTGCGCATCCCACTCAACATTCGGTTGCAGTTGATACTCACGCCCCTGCCAGACAAAACGATTGCCGCTCACCCGGTTTGCAAATGGCACCAGCGGAAAACATGAGGCATCGGTTGCCACACCGCTTTTTTTACCAGGACGTAAGAGCGGCGTCGTATCGCGCCAGAAGCCTTCGATTACGCCGCCCTGGTCAGAAACGTCCAGCTTTAGCGCCCCGTGGGATAAGGTATAGATGGTCATCCGCTAACTCCTTAATCCGGGAAGTTAATCACAACTTTCCCGCATTTGCCGCTCGCCATCAGCGCATAGGCATCACCTGCCTGTTCCAGCGAGAAGCGATGGGTAATGGCGTTACGCGGCCACAGCTTCCAGTCAGTCAAATCGTGGGCGCATTTTTCCATATGGAACAGACTGGTCACCCAGGAGCCGATAATCCGCCGTTGATGGTGCATCAGATCGGCGCTGACCTCGAATTCCACTTTTCCGGTTTCACCAATGTAAACCACCCGTCCCCAGTCAGCGGTGGATTGCAGTGCCAGCAAGCGACCTGCGGCATTACCAGAACAATCGAGCGCAACATCCGCGCCACCGTGGGTGAGTTCGGCGATAATCTGCGGCAGACCTTCGGTGGTTGCTAAATAGCCGTGATCCATCACCCCTAACTGTTTTGCCATCGCCAGACGTTCCGGCAGCATATCAA
This sequence comes from Escherichia sp. KCJ4928, assembly GCF_004352695.1. Classification (NCBI taxonomy): domain Bacteria; kingdom Pseudomonadati; phylum Pseudomonadota; class Gammaproteobacteria; order Enterobacterales; family Enterobacteriaceae; genus Escherichia; species Escherichia sp. KCJ4928. Next base: position 20,509 of record NZ_SJWV01000004.1, on the reverse strand, counting down.
CGCCGATGATCCGTTTTGCACCGCGACCTTTCGCCAGCATCATCGCCATCATACCGACCGGCCCCAGACCGACCACCAGCACGTTATCGCTGCCGGAAACTTCGCCGCGCAAAATCCCTTCATAGGCCGTGCCAACGCCGCAACTGATAAACGCACCATCTTCGTAGCTCAGCGCATCCGGCAGGAGGATCAGATCTTTTTCTTCCGCCAGCAGATATTCGGCATGACCGCCGTCACGCTGCCAGCCGTAAGCCGCTTTTCCTTTGCCAGTACAAGAGATAGGAAAGCCGCGGCGGCAGTTCGGGCAAAAACCACAGCCAGAAATGTGATACACCAGCACGCGGTCGCCCTCTTTAAAATGGCGGCAGCCTTGCCCCATCGCCACAATCTGCCCGCACGGTTCATGACCGTTGATAAATCCCTGGTATAACGGTTTATCGGGTGCCGCCGCCGTGGCACGGTGTTGATGATAGATATAGTGGACATCGCTTCCGCAAATCCCGGAGGATTTCATTTTGATCAGTACCTGGTTAATCCCCGGCGTCGGCACCGCAACTTCCCGCAGATCGACGGTTGAATTTCCTGGTAAATAAGCTGCCAGCATCGTTTTCATAAATCCCTCATTAACAATACGATTAATTTTCATCTCTGCCGCACCCGCGCCAGGGGCGTTAAGGTTTAGCGTTTCGCTTTACTGCTTCGCTGGGTCAGCAAGATATTCGCCAGCACCGCCACCACGATGATGACGCCGCGTACCACCTGCTGGAAAAAGGAGTTAATACCGAGCAGCACCAGACCGTTACCGATTAGCGTAATCACCAGCACACCAAGCAATGTACCGAACAGGGAACCGCGACCGCCGGAAAGTGCCGTACCGCCGACCACGACCGCGGCGATGACGTCAAACTCCAGACCGTTTGCGGCACCTGCGTTACCAGAACCGAGGCGCGCCGCCAACAAAATGCCGGTCACCGCCGCTAATAATCCCGAAAGGGTAAAGATAAGAATGCGCACCCGACGAACGTTGATGCCGCACAACTGCGCCGCCGTAGCATTACCGCCAACGGCAAAAACCGAGCGCCCGAAGGCGGTTTTGCGGCTGATGAACACAAACAGCGCAAACAACACAATCATGATCAGCGCGGATACCGGCACACCGAGAAATTGTCCGCCCAGCCAGTCCAGCACCTCGTTTTCGTCAATCGGCACTGGCAGTGCGTTCGTCATAAACAGCCCCATTCCGCGCAGGGCGCTCCACAGCCCCAGTGTGGCAACGAAACTTGGTACGTTAAACACGCCGCGCAGCACCCCGGCCAGCGTTCCCATCAGCGCGCCTAACAGCAACACCAGCAGACACGCCACCGCCAGCGGAACTTCAAATTGCAGCAAAAATGCCAGGCACACCGAGACAAAAGCCACCATCGGCCCAACGCTGACATCAATTTCACCGGAGATAATAATCAGCGTCATCGCCCAGGCGGCAATCCCAATGGTGGCGGCATCGCGCAGCACGTTCATCTGGTTATTCAATGAGATAAAGCCAGGCGCATTCAGGGAGAAGACCAGATAAAGAATGGCGATTACCACCAGCAAACCGATCTCATTAATATGGCGACTGACAAATTGTTTGAGCGAGACGCTCTTGCCCTGCGGCAATGATAATGACGAAGCAGACATCTTCAGGTTCCTCGGTAAAATTCATCAGTGCACAGACAGAATGGCGGACATCAGCTCATCCACATTGACCGGCGAGTGAAACTCCTGCGAGAACGTACCGTGCTGTAACAACAGGATGCGGTCGCACACCAGCGGCAACTCCTCCACTTCACTGGAGATAAACACCACGCTTTTTCCTTCGGCAGCCAGCTCACGGACAATACGGTAAATCTGCTGTTTGGCTTCGATATCGACGCCGCGCGTTGGCTCGTCGAGCAACAAAATCTGGCTGGCGGCATAGACCCAACGACCGATCACCACTTTTTGCTGATTGCCGCCAGAAAGCGTGCCGATGGGCGTTTCGCTACTGGCGGCCTTGACCGTCATCCGCTGCATCACCTCTTCGGTCAGGCGGCGGATGGTGGACCATTGCAGTACGCCGTTGGCGCTGATTTTTTGCCGATTGGTCAGCACTGTATTTTCGTCAACGCCCAACCAGGGAATGATCCCCGCTTCTTTGCGGTTTTCTGGCGTATAGCCAATGCCGCGTTTCAGCATGTCGCCGTAATCGGGGCGCGTGATTTTCTCGCCGTTGATAACAATTTCGCCCTGTTCATACTCCTCCAGCCCAACAATCGCCTTCAGCAATTCACTGCGCCCTGCCCCCAGCAGGCCAGCAATGCCAAGCACTTCGCCGCGACGTAACGTAAAGCTGATATCCTCCAGCTTGGGCTTATGGCGTAATGCACGGACTTCCAGCACGGCCTGATCGACAATTTCCTGAGGGGCTACCGGCGCAATATCAACGTGATCGCGCCCTAGCATTAGCGACACAATATGATGCGTGGAGGTGTTTTCGAGCATCACATCGCCCGCCACCTGACCATCGCGCATAACGGTGGCACAGGAGGCAATGCGGCGAATTTCTTCCATCCGGTGGCTGACATAAATCACCGCCACGCCCAGTGCCGACATCTTTTTCACCGCGCTGATCACCAGTTCAACTTCCGCACTGGCAAGCGAACTCGTAGGTTCATCAAGAATGACCACGCGCGGCTCGCCCTTCATCACCCGTGCAATTTCCACCAGTTGCTTTTGCGCCGGGCTTAGCGTTGAAACAAGTTGTTCAGGACTAACGTCAACGCCCAGCGCCTGTAAGCAACGTTGGGCATCCTGCGCCATTTGCAGGTAATCGATCATGCCGTTGCGGCGGGGCCACTGACCGAGGCAGAGGTTTTCCGCCACCGTCAGCCCTTCCACCAGACTTAACTCCTGATAAACCGCACGAACCCCCAGTTCAGCGGCACGGCGAGTCAACGTAGCTTCGTCACCTTCCAGTCGCGTCTCGCCAATCCAGATATCACCGCTATCCGGGCGTTCACTGCCGGTAAGCATTCGAATGAGAGTCGATTTGCCCGCGCCGTTTTTACCTAACAGCGCACGAACTTCGCCTTTATTGAGCGTGAAGTTAACGTTATCCAGCGCAACGACGCCGGGGTAACGCTTATTTCCTGCCACCACTTTTGCTACCGGGACTGCCTCTGTTGCCGTGAACATAGGGACCTCTGCGAATCAGCGATTAGGGCAGACCATCAACGTGCGTTGCCAGCCACTGTTTACCATCTTCCGTTTTGGTATAGAGATCGATTGGCACCTGAATCACTTTTTCACCGTCGGCTTGTTTATTGATAACCTTCAATGTTTGCGCGAGAACAGCATTGCCCATTTTCTTACCGGAAATATCCACTACCGCTTTCAGCACCTGATTGTTTTCCAGCTCCTGAGCAATTTCAGTGGTCATATCCGAACCGAAAACAGCAATTTTTCCGGCCTGATTTTGATTACGTACCGCTTTTACCGCGCCGAGTGTCGCACCGCCCGACTCCCCCATAATGGCGTTGAGATCCGGCGTGGAGATAATCAGTTTTTCACCAACGGAAATCGCTTTATCTAAAACAGTCCCTTCCTGATTAGCGACAATTTGCGCGCCGGGAACGCGGGATTTTAATACTTCTTCAAATCCTTTACGTCGCTGCACACAAACTTCAAAGGCTTCGCAATTGATGACGGCAATTTTCGGCTGGTCAATTTTATTGGCAATAAAATAATCGGCGGCAGCGTTACCCAGTTTTTTACCAAATTCCAGCGGATCGCCGACCAGATACGCCGAGACATATTTATCGACCCCCTTTTGATTAATACAGGTGTTGTAGCAAATCACCGGAATACCCGCTTCACTGGCGCGACGAACGGTACGGCTACTGCCATTTTCAGACACTGCCGATAAAATAATGGCATCGACATTACGCGCCACGAGGGTATCAACAAAGGTACTTTCTTTCGAAATATCACCCTGGGCGTTAGTTTCAATTAACTGTACCTGTACTGAAGAATCTTTTGCCGCATCCTGAACGCCCTGACGCACTCCAGCGTAATATCCCTGAGTATCAAGGTATATTGCGCCAATGGTCATTTCTTTTTCCGCAGCCCTGGCAAATAGTGCGCTACCTAATAGCGTAGCCATTAATAATAGATTACGGGTTGTTCTGATTTTTGTAGGCATAGAGCCTCCTGTAGGGTTTTTATTAACAACGGCTTATTCTAATTATTTTGTGATGAGCGGCAGCGCGTGCCGCTCAAATATTACAGTTAATAGGGTTTAGTGAACGTAGTTAAAAATAAAAGGCATCACGGTGGTGAATAATGCCGCTTTCGGCCAGGCCGGATTAATCGCCGTCAATTCAGCGCGAGCAGACTCATATTGCGCAACCTCCCCGAGTCCCGCGGACGCCAGCATCGCCACCATCAGGCATTTTTCTTTATGCTGCTGTTGTAAATCGCCATACAGCGATAACAGGTCAGGTTGTGAAACAGCAAAGAAATCCGCCTCAATACTGGTTTTCGCCATCTCTTGCGCCCACTGTTTCATTTCACTAAACAGTTGCTGTGCGGTGTGTTGTTCGCCCAGCAGTCGCAGCGCCATTCCTTGCCAGAAGAGATAATCAACCGGCTGATCGTTGTAATAACTGTGGATGTTAATGGTGCGATCGCCGGTCGCCGCCAGACGTAAACAACGCATCGCTTCAGTTTCATCGCCCTGCGCGTTGGCGCATATCGCCTGCCAGAACCAGATGTCGTTATCAGTTTGCCCCGGTAAACGGCCTTCGCTTAAATTCTCCGGATAATGCAGCGCGGCATGAAGCAGTTCGCTGGCCTGCTGCGGCTGTCTGGCATCAAGGTGCTGCCAGGCGCGTAATAACTGGTTGAGGATAAACTGACTGGTGACCTTCCCTTCCCCGCCTTCCCACGGGTGGAATTTGCGCGTGGCGAGAATGTCCGCCGCTTTGTCTGCCTGACCCGTGAGATGCCACAAATTGAGCAACTCTGCTGTCATGTCGTCGCGTTTCAGCGCAATTTCCAGATTATTTTCCAGACGCGCCAGTCGTTTCTCCGGTGTGGCTCCGCTTAACTTATCAAGCAAATCCCGTTCGAAAAGCAGACGTGCATCCTGCGGCGCAAGCTGATAAGCATTATCAAGATAACGCGCGGCCAGCTCATAATCGTGTTGCTTATTCCACGCATGGATCGCTAACCCGCGCCAGCCGTCGGCAAACTCCGGCGACATCTCTACGCAACGTTGCCATAAGGTAATGGCTTTGTTGTAGCTACGCTTGTTGTAGTAGAAGCAGGCCAGTAAATGACGGGCAAACCAGCACTCTTCAATACTCTCCAGCGCCGCCACTTCTTCCAGCGTATTCGGGAAACGGACAAACTGCGGGAAGACATCAATGGCTTTTGCGACCAGTTCGCCGCGTTCGGCTTTCGGCAATAAACTCGCCTGCAGGTAAAGCGGCAGCGTGCGCTGGTAGTCCAGTGCGTTCAGCATCTCTGCCGCCAGGGTGGGCATTCCCCAGTTAATCAGTTGCCCGGCGGTCATCAGAGCGTTAACGTCGCGTCCCTGACACAGACCGCGCCACTGCGCGAGGGCTGATTCGCTACGACCATCGAACCAGTTCAGCCACCACAGAGTGGCGTTCAGCGGATAATCACGCAGCAGTTTCGCGCGCTGCAAACGCGCGTTGTCCTGACGACCACTTAACACCAGCAGCAGATTATGCAGGCAAAGCACTTCCTGATTGGTTGGGCAGGCACGAAGACTTTGTTGGCAAAAATCCAGACCAGCGTCGAAGTTACCATTACGCGCCGCCAGTCGTGCCAGGCCATAATAGCCACCGGCTTTGCTGTTGCCGCTCCAGACCGCACGCCAGAAATCCTCTTCGGCTTGTTGATATTGTCCCTGACGTTCGTAAGCACTGGCGCGAATCAAACTGGCCTGTCCGCACTGCGGATTTTTGTTCAGCGCATGTGCGCGTTTCAGCGCCTGAGTGGCATACGCCACCGCTTGCGGGAAATCTGCGCGGTTATATTCCAGCATCGCCAGCGCCAGGTTACAGCGGTAATCCAGCGGATCCAGCACCACGCCGCGCAGGTAGTAATCGAACGGTGAACGGCTGGCGTGATGATATTGCTCCAGATGCTGACCGATAAACCAGGCTTCATCTGTACTGGTAATGTCTTGTGCTGCGAGTGGCGCTTTGGCGACGTCCGGCAACGGCAACTCTTGCGGCTGATGTTCCTGATAACTCAGGACAATATTGCCGTCGGCATCGGAGAGCTCAATGGTCAACCTTTCAGGATTGATACCGTGCAACACGCCCTGGATGGCGGTCGCAGGCATCAGTGCCACGGCATCATCAAGTAACGCGTTGCATTTGCCGATTTCGCGGATCGCCAGGCGGTATCCGTTCAACGGAGAGATGGCATACAGCCCCCACTCAATCCCCCGCTCACTACGCTGGAGTTTTATCACCGCATCGCGGGAGGCATTTTGCACCATGCCCAAAGAATGATAAGGCAGGAAATACTGCTCAAAACGCTTCTCTTCGTAAGCATCAAGCCAGGTAAAATCAGGCTGGTTATCGGCAAAAATACCGGTCATCAGTTCGATATACGGGCCGTTATTGTCGGTCAGACTCTTGTCCCACGCCTGGCCGAATTCACTGTGTCCCCAGCTCCACTGTTTTTTACCTGGCGCGATATGGTGGTTGGCAACGTGTAGCAAACCGCCATCTTCATCGTGACACCACGCGCCAACAAAATCGTACTGTGATTTTTCAGCCATATATGAGGTTGGAACGGGCACATTTTTATAGCGAGAAATGTCCACTCCGGCGGAGTAGTCCACTTTGTAGTAAGTGCCGGTGGCGATGGGGAAAGCGGAGACGGCCCGTTTGCCGTGATCAAACACCGCAGTCACATCCGGTGGGAAGACGCTCTGATGCCCTTCCCCCCCTTTCACTGCCGGGTTGGCCCACCACAAGAAATGACGCGGCGTGGCGTTACCGTTATAGACGCGGCTGGCGATTTCCAGCGCCGCCCGGTCAGGGCGCAGGGTGAAACCTGTCATCACCTGTAAACCATGCATCGGCTCCGTTTCGCCTACCCACACCGTCTGTGCACCGTCTTCATGGGCTTCGAGGGTGAAATCAACGGGCATAAAGGTGGTCGGGCGATGATGTTGCGGCCAGTTAAACTCAATCCCACCGGAAATCCACGGCCCCAGCAGCCCCACCAGCGCAGGTTTAATGACTTCATTGTGATAAACAAAATCGCGCTGTTTCACTTTATCCCACGCGCGATGCACACGACCGCCCAGTTCCGGCAGGATCATCACTTTGATGTAGTCGTTTTCCAGCCACACCGCCTGCCAGGATTTCAGAGTTTTCTGCTCGCTCAGCGTATCGGTCACGCCGTAGGGATAAACCGCGCCGGACGATCCCTGATAAACGCGATTTTCCAGGAACATGGGATGTATATCCTGCGGCCCGGTTTCATAGGTCGGGATCTCAACGCGCTCTTGCCACACTTTTACTGGAGTCATGGTGCCCTCAATATTAACAAGACATACTGAATTAAAAGATTTGTGGCAGTGTATTGAACAATCTGGCAATGTTTTCGCGGAATAATCACGCAATTAACTAAACAAGGTTTAGTGAAGATGAGAGCCTGCATTAACAATCAACAGATTCGCCACCATAACAAATGCGTGATTCTGGAACTGCTGTACCGGCAAAAGCGCGCCAATAAATCAACGCTGGCCCGGCTGGCGCAAATTTCGATTCCGGCAGTCAGTAATATTTTGCAGGAACTGGAAAGCGAAAAACGGGTGGTGAATATTGACGATGAAAGCCAGACGCGCGGGCATAGTAGCGGTACATGGCTGATTGCGCCGGAAGGTGACTGGACGCTGTGCCTGAACGTAACGCCCACCAGTATTGAGTGTCAGGTTGCTAATGCTTGTTTAAGTCCGAAAGGTGAATTTGAGTATTTACAGATTGATGCACCGACGCCGCAGGCGCTGCTGTCCGAAATCGAAAAATGCTGGCATCGTCATCGCAAACTGTGGCCGGGCCGCACCATCAATCTGGCGCTGGCAATCCACGGGCAGGTTGATCCGGTGACCGGCGTATCGCAAACCATGCCGCAAGCGCCGTGGACAACGCCGGTTGAGGTGAAGTATCTGCTGGAAGAGAAGCTGGGCATTCGGGTGATGGTCGATAATGACTGCGTGATGCTGGCGCTGGCGGAGAAATGGCAAAATAATTCGCAGGAACGGGATTTCTGCGTGATCAACGTTGATTACGGCATTGGCTCGTCGTTCGTGATTAACGAGCAAATTTATCGCGGCAGTTTGTATGGTAGCGGACAGATTGGTCACACCATCGTTAATCCGGATGGCGTCGTCTGCGACTGTGGACGTTACGGCTGCCTGGAAACCGTCGCCTCGTTAAGTGCATTAAAAAAACAGGCGCGGGTATGGCTAAAATCACAACCGGTTAATACTCAGCTTGATCCTGAAAAACTGACAACCGCGCAGTTAATCGCTGCCTGGCAGAGTGGAGAACCGTGGATCACCAGCTGGGTTGATCGCTCTGCCAATGCCATTGGTTTGAGTCTGTATAACTTCCTCAACATCCTCAATATTAATCAGATTTGGTTGTACGGTCGCAGTTGTGCCTTTGGTGAGAACTGGCTTAATACTATTATTCGCCAGACAGGATTTAACCCGTTCGACCGCGACGAAGGACCGAGCGTGAAAGCGACGCAAATTGGCTTTGGGCAATTAAGCCGCGCACAACAGGTGCTGGGAATTGGCTATTTGTATGTTGAGGCGCAGTTACGACAGATTTGATGGCGCGATAACGTAGAAAGGCTTCCCGAAGGAAGCCTTTTTTCAACAGATTAACCGTTTCGCTTATGCGTAAACCGGGTAACGTGCGCAGATGTCGAGAACTTTACCTTTGATGCGCTCGATAACGGCTTCATCATTGATGCTGTCCAGCACGTCACACATCCAGCCAGCCAGTTCTTTCGCTTCTGCTTCTTTGAAGCCGCGACGCGTAATTGCCGGAGTACCCACGCGAATACCGGAGGTCACAAACGGGCTCTTCGGATCGTTCGGTACGCTGTTTTTGTTGACGGTGATGTTAGCACGGCCCAGAGCGGCGTCTGCTTCTTTACCGGTCAGGTTTTTATCGACCAGATCAACCAGGAACAGATGGTTATCAGTACCGCCGGAAACCACTTTGTAGCCGCGTTCCAGGAACACTTCTACCATCGCTTTAGCGTTTTTAGCGACCTGCTGCTGGTAAGTTTTGAACTCAGGCTCCATCGCTTCTTTCAGAGCAACCGCTTTACCGGCGATTACGTGCATCAACGGACCGCCCTGACCACCAGGGAAAACGGCAGAGTTCAGTTTTTTGTACAGCTCTTCGCTACCACCTTTCGCCAGGATCAGGCCGCCGCGCGGACCCGCCAGGGTTTTGTGAGTGGTGGTAGTAACAACGTGAGCATGAGGAACCGGGTTCGGGTAGACGCCAGCAGCAACCAGGCCCGCAACGTGCGCCATATCAACGAACAGGTAAGCACCGATGCTGTCAGCGATTTCACGCATTTTCGCCCAGTCCACCACGCCGGAATATGCAGAGAAACCACCGATAATCATTTTCGGCTTGTGTTCTTTGGCTTGTTTTTCCAGATCGGCGTAGTCGATATGACCGGTAGCATCGATACCGTAAGGAACGATGTTGTACAGTTTACCGGAGAAGTTAACCGGAGAACCGTGAGTCAGGTGACCGCCATGCGCCAGGTTCATACCCAGAACGGTATCACCTGGTTCCAGCAGCGCGGTGTAGACCGCAAAGTTAGCCTGGGAGCCGGAGTGCGGCTGGACGTTAGCGTAGTCAGCGCCGAACAGTTCTTTCGCACGATCGATCGCCAGTTGTTCAACGATATCAACATACTCGCAACCGCCGTAGTAGCGTTTGCCCGGATAACCTTCAGCATATTTGTTGGTCAGCTGAGAACCCTGCGCCTGCATTACGCGCGGGCTGGTGTAGTTTTCGGAGGCGATCAGTTCGATGTGCTCTTCCTGACGTACTTTTTCCTGCTCCATAGCCTGCCACAGTTCGGCATCATAATCGGCAATGTTCATTTCACGCTTTAACATCCGCATCTCCTGACTCAGCTAACAATAAAATTTTTGGCCTTTATAGGCGGTCCTGTTGGACAACGGCGAACAGTATAACCGAATCATTGTGCGATAACAGGTCTTGACAAAGGAATTTACGCAAACGATTACCTTCAGGCTACACAAGGCTTTGGAGAATAAAGAGCTTGCAACCGGAAACGGATTTCTTTTCAGGTTTGTGATGCAAATTTTTCACTTCATCACATTCTTTCTGAAAAACACCAAAGAACCATTTACATTGCAGGGCTATTTTTTATAAGATGCATTTGAGATACATCAATTAAGATGCAAAAAAAGGAAGACCATATGCTTGACGCTCAAACCATCGCTACAGTAAAAGCCACCATCCCTTTACTGGTGGAAACGGGGCCAAAGTTAACCGCCCATTTCTACGACCGTATGTTTACTCATAACCCAGAACTCAAAGAAATTTTTAACATGAGTAACCAGCGTAATGGCGATCAACGTGAAGCCCTGTTTAACGCTATTGCCGCCTACGCCAGTAATATTGAAAACCTGCCTGCGCTGCTGCCAGCGGTAGAAAAAATCGCGCAGAAGCACACCAGTTTCCAGATCAAACCGGAACAGTACAACATCGTCGGCGAACACCTGTTGGCGACGCTGGACGAAATGTTCAGCCCGGGCCAGGAAGTGCTGGACGCGTGGGGTAAAGCCTATGGTGTACTGGCTAATGTATTTATCAATCGCGAGGCGGAAATCTATAACGAAAACGCCAGCAAAGCCGGTGGTTGGGAAGGTACTCGCGATTTCCGCATTGTGGCTAAAACACCGCGCAGCGCGCTTATCACCAGCTTCGAACTGGAGCCGGTCGACGGTGGCGCAGTGGCAGAATACCGTCCGGGGCAATATCTCGGCGTCTGGCTGAAGCCGGAAGGTTTCCCGCATCAGGAAATTCGTCAGTACTCTTTGACTCGCAAACCGGATGGCAAAGGCTATCGTATTGCGGTGAAACGCGAAGAGGGTGGGCAGGTATCCAACTGGTTGCACAATCACGCCAATGTTGGCGATGTCGTGAAACTGGTCGCTCCGGCAGGTGATTTCTTTATGGCTGTCGCAGATGACACACCAGTGACGTTAATCTCTGCCGGTGTTGGTCAAACGCCAATGCTGGCAATGCTCGACACGCTGGCAAAAGCAGGCCACACAGCACAAGTGAACTGGTTCCATGCGGCAGAAAATGGCGATGTTCACGCCTTTGCTGATGAAGTTAAGGAACTGGGGCAGTCACTGCCGCGCTTTACCGCGCACACCTGGTATCGTCAGCCGAGCGAAGCCGATCGCGCTAAAGGTCAGTTTGATAGCGAAGGTCTGATGGATTTGAGCAAACTGGAAGGTGCGTTCAGCGATCCGACAATGCAGTTCTATCTCTGCGGCCCGGTTGGCTTCATGCAGTTTACCGCGAAACAGTTAGTGGATCTGGGCGTGAAGCAGGAAAACATTCATTACGAATGCTTTGGCCCGCATAAGGTGCTGTAATTTGATGTTGCCGGATGGAAACATCCGGCAACCCTTGACGCGGTTTAAATTGCCGCGTCGTCCTCTTCACCGGTACGGATGCGAATGACCCGTGCCACGTCGAAGACGAAGATTTTACCGTCACCGATTTTGCCGGTTTGCGCCGTGCGAATAATGGTATCAACACAGGTATCGACAATGTCGTCCGGTACGACAATCTCAATTTTCACTTTCGGCAGAAAATCCACCATATACTCCGCGCCGCGGTACAGCTCGGTATGGCCTTTCTGGCGGCCAAAACCTTTCACCTCAGTGACCGTCATGCCGGTAATGCCGACTTCAGCCAGTGCTTCGCGAACATCGTCCAGCTTGAAGGGTTTAATAATCGCATCAATCTTTTTCATGCTATTCCTTGAAAAGGTCGCCTGTCTTTTGATCTGCTAAACGTAACACATAACGCCAATTCATTCCTTGAAATCGTTTGCATCCAGCTCGTGTCGGGAAAGCAGTTTATAAAATTCTGTCCGGTTGCGCCCCGCCATTCTCGCCGCGTGTGTGACGTTGCCTTTGGTGATTTGCAGCAGCTTACGCAAATAGTTGAGTTCAAACTGATTACGTGCCTCAACAAAGGTTGGCAGCGCCGTATTTTCACCCTCCAGCGCCTGCTCTACTAATGCATCGCTAATAACCGGAGATGAGGTCAGCGCCACGCACTGTTCAATCACGTTGACCAACTGGCGCACATTACCCGGCCAGCTAGCGGTCATCAGGCGTTTCATCGCATCAGTGGAGAACGCGCGGACAAACGGTTTATGTCGCTCTGCCGCCTGGCGCAACAGGTGATTTGCCAGAAGCGGAATGTCTTCTGTGCGCTCTGCCAGAGCCGGAATTTTCAGGCTGACAACGTTGAGGCGGTAATAGAGGTCTTCACGGAATTCCCCGCGCGCCATCGCTTTTGGCAGGTCGCGGTGAGTGGCGGAAATAATCCGCACGTCGATATCAATATCGCGGTTACTGCCCAGCGGGCGCACTTTACGCTCCTGCAACACGCGCAGCAGTTTGACCTGCAACGGTGCGGGCATATCGCCAATCTCATCGAGAAATAGCGTACCGCCTTCCGCCGCCTGGAATAAACCTTCGCGATTGCTGACAGCGCCAGTAAACGCGCCACGCGCATGACCAAACAGCTCCGACTCCAGCAATTGCTCGGGCAATGCGCCACAGTTAATAGCAATAAATGGTTTGCTATTGCGCGGGCTGGCGTTGTGGATAGCCTGGGCGAAAATCTCTTTCCCGGTGCCGCTCTGGCCGTTAATCAAAACGCTAACGTCTGATTGCGCCACCAGCCGCGCCTGTTCCAGCAAACGCAGCATCAGCGGGCTGCGGGTGACAATCGCCTCGCGCCAGCGTTCATCGGTGGCTGGCGCGGATTGTTCCAGCGCATCGTCAATTGCCTGATATAGCGCATCTTTATCGACAGGCTTGGTGAGGAAACTGAACACGCCCTGCTGTGTTGCAGCAACGGCATCGGGAATAGAACCATGCGCGGTAAGAATAATTACTGGCATTCCCGGCTGCACTTTCTGAATTTCAGCAAACAGCTGCATACCGTCCATTTCATCCATCCGCAGGTCGCTGATGACTAAATCTACTTTTTCGCGATTCAGTACCCGTAATCCTTCAGCGCCACTTTCCGCCGTGACCACGCTGTAGCCTTCGCTGGTCAGGCGCAGGCCAAGCAGTTTCAGCAATCCCGGATCGTCATCGACCAATAATAAATGCGCAGGTTTATGGCTCATCAGGAGTGACCTCATGGGTGGATGGCGCGGGCTTTTCACCCTCGTGCGGCGTATCCGGCGAGAAATTTCCAGCCGGTTTGCGGGTCGAGAGCTGGCGTTCAATATCAGTCAGGTTTTCCAGCTTGCGGGTGGTGAGTTCCAGTTGCTGCTGTAGAACGTGATGTTGCTGGCGCAATGTATCCAGCTCGCTGTCGCTGGCCTGCTGGAGCTTGCCGTAGCGTTGGCGCTCTTCCGCCAGTTGCAGTTGCAGCGCCTGACCGTCGCGCCAGAGTTGATACAGAGGGCGAACCTGTGCCGGGATCTCGGTACTTAGCGCATCAATGCGCGCGACCAGCTGGCGGCGCTCATACGGCGTAATTTTGGCGTCGGCGAGCAAAATCCCTTGTTTAAAGGTATTTTGCCAGCTGCCGTCGTCATATTGGCGAGCTTGCTGACGTGACTGCGCAGGCATTAAACGATCAGCACAATCCATCGCCCGCAGCCAGTAAAGCGGATTGGTTTCGGTTGATTTACCTTGCAGCGCCCAGATGTCGCTACATTCAGTAGAAAGATAGTCAGCCAGTTGATAAACCGGAATTTTTTCTTCTGCTGGCGTATCAATGGCTGGCTTATTGTGACTCTGCACGCAACCCAGCAATGCCAGACATGGCAGCCCTGCCAGCCACAGCCGTCGGGGCATTAATCGTTGAAAAATGTGTCGCATATTCACCAGACTTAATGCCTATCCCAGTGGGCGTAATTATTGCAGGCAGTTTGGACATGGACAGCGCGGAGAAACCGGAGCGTACACGTCGTACGTGAGGATTTCGAGCACTGCCCGGGGCCGAACTGGCAAATAAAATAGCCTGATGGGATAGGCTGTTAGCATTATTTCGTGTTTTTCGACGACGGCAATTCAATGCGGAAACAAACGTCTTGCCCGCTCTCGTCGACCAGATACAGTTCCCCTTGCATACGGCGAATACAATCCCTGGCAATGCTTAATCCCAGACCGCTGCCCTTCACCGCCCCTTTTCGCTGGTGGCTTCCTTGAAAAAAGGGTTCGAAGATCATGGCGCGTTCCTCTTGCGGAATGGGTGTGCCTGTATTGATGACATCAATATAAACCCGTGCACCATGTAAGCTGCTGCGAAGGCAAATGTTACCGGATTCAGCCCCGTAGTGCACCGCATTGGAGTAAAGATTATCCAGTACGCTCATCAGCAGCATTGGCTCCGCCAGGCAAGCTGTTGCTTTGAGATCGACGTCGGTATGCATCATTTTAGCCCGTGCGGGCAGGCTATGAGCAGAAACTACTGTCTCCACCAGCGGTGCTAACTCAACATTCTCCAGTTCCACCGCACTGTCCGCCTGTTTACGGTTGTAATCAAGCAGTTGTTCGATCAGTTTTTGCAAATTGCGGCTGCTGCTATCAAGAATGCTCACCACCTCTTTTTGCTCTGGCGTAAGCGGCCCGACAACCTGGTCAGCCAGTAATTCAGTGCCCTCGCGCATACTCGCCAGTGGCGTTTTTAATTCATGAGATAAATGTCTTAAAAATTGATGGCGTTGGGATTCCAGCCATGACAGGCGCTCACTTAACCAAAGAATACGTTGCCCAACCGAGCGTAACTCGCTCGGTCCACTGAACGAAACGCTATTGCCCAGAGAACGCCCTTCCCCCAGACGGTTGATCATGCGCTCGATATTTTTCACCGGCCCGATAATCATCCGCGTGAAAAGTAGCACCATCACCAGACTCACCAGAAATAGCACCAGCGATTGCCAACCAAAATATTGCCCACGTTCGGCGATTTCACGCTGAAGTTGCTGCCCACGAGAGAACACCACTGTGCGCGTGGCCTGCACCATTTCGGTATTGGCACTGGCAAAGGCTTCAAGACGCGCGGCGGCGGCAGCATCGGGACCACTGTTGTTACACTGAAGTTGGGCCAGATTGTTCAAATCCTGACGCAATGCCTGGTAAAGTTTATCGTCTGGCAGTACGCCTGCGTGGGCATCGAGCATTTCGCTGTAACGCTTGCGCTGGCTTTGATAAACCTTCGCAAGCGTAGGGTCGTCCAGCACGCAATACTGACGGTAGCTACGCTCCATCTCCAGCGCCGCGTTGGTCATCGCTTCACTGCGCCGGGCGTCAATAAGCGTGGTGCGGTTAACCAGCGCCGCCTGATCGCTAAGCGCATTCAGGCTTTGCCAGGCTTGCCATGCCAGCACCAACAAGGGCAGCAGAATTAGCAAAAATGCCAGCATTACCAGTTGTCGTAATGAGCGGGGAAAAACGGGCCAGCGTTTCAAGGTGTTACTCTCGTCAGACGCGAATAGCCTGATGCTAACCGAGGGGAAGTTCAGATACAACAAAGCCGGGAATTACCCGGCTTTGTTATGGAATAAGGCGGTGCCTAACTCGACGTTTCGCCCGATGGTTGATATAGCTACGCTGATATCAGAAGTTGGACGGCAGGCACCTTGTTGTGCGTCATTCGAATTTTATGTAGCACGTCCCGAAGGGGCTGACATAAGTCGGTGAATGAGCCACTGCTTACTATTATGCAGTAACTGTGCCAATAAAGAAAATAGTTTGGTAACGTACTGATTATACGTTGCTTTGAGGGATTTATGGCTTCTTCGCTATTTGAATGTAAATCAGCCACTGTGTCGCTAAAAAGAGACAACTTAAGATAAACTTATTAGATTACAATAAAATCAATCATTTAAGTGTCGCCAGAAAGCGACACGGTAAACCACCCATTGTCGTGATTTACAGACACAAAAAAGCTCCCGGAGTTGGGAGCTTATGATAGTGGTTGGTGCTTAATGCCGCATCCGGGCTGCAAAACCAATGAACTGATGAATTACCCCAACTGCTTACGCGCATTGCGGAAAATGCGCATCCATGGGCCATCCTCGCCCCAGTTTTCCGGATGCCAGGAGTTGCTGACAGTACGGAAAACACGTTCCGGGTGCGGCATCATAATGGTGACTCGACCACTTTCAGTCGTGACTGCCGTAATACCGTTCGGTGAACCGTTCGGGTTAGCCGGGTAGGTTTCAGTGACTTTGCCGAAGTTATCGACATAGCGCAGTGCCACCAGCACTTTGCTTTCCAGTGCCGCCAGATGCGCCGCATCACGCACTTCCACGCGCCCTTCACCATGAGAGACAGCAATCGGCATTTGCGAGCCCACCATCCCCTGCAACAGCAGAGACGGGCTTTGGGTTACTTCAACCAGGCTGAAACGCGCTTCAAAGCGATCGGAGGTATTGCGCACAAAACGTGGCCACAACTCACTACCTGGGATCAGTTCACGCAGATTAGACATCATCTGGCAACCGTTACATACCCCCAGCGCCAGCGTTTGCGGACGGTGGAAGAAGGTTGCAAACTCATCGCGTACACGGTCATTGAACAGGATTGACTTCGCCCAACCTTCACCGGCACCCAGCACATCACCGTAGGAGAAACCACCGCACGCGACCAGGGCGTGGAAATCTTCCAGGCCCGTGCGTCCGGTCAGCAGGTCACTCATATGCACGTCGATAGCATCAAAGCCTGCACGGTGGAAAGCTGCCGCCATTTCAACATGCGAGTTCACGCCCTGCTCACGCAGCACAGCAACTTTCGGACGTGCGCCAGTGGCAATATACGGTGCTGCCACATCTTCGTTGATATCGAACGACAGTTTTACATTCAGGCCAGGATCGGCATCGTTAGATTTCGCCTGATGCTCCTGATCGGCACACTCCGGGTTGTCACGCAGGCGCTGCATCTGCCAGGTAGTTTCTGCCCACCAGACACGCAACGTAGTGCGGCTTTCGCTGAATACAGTCTGCCCGTTGGCGGTAATCACAAAACGGTCACCGGAAACCGCCTGCCCAACATAATGGACACAATCAGCAAGCCCATGCTGTGCCAGTACGGACTCGACCGCTTCACGGTCAGCGGCACGAACCTGAATCACCGCACCCAGTTCTTCGTTAAACAACGCCGCCAGGCGATCGTCACCCAGAGTGGCGATATCCGCGTCAATGCCACAATGACCAGCAAAGGCCATTTCCGCCAGCGTTACCAGCAGACCGCCATCAGAGCGGTCGTGATACGCCAGCAGCTTACGCTGTGCAACCAGCGCCTGAATCGCGTCATAGAAGCCTTTCAGTTGCGCGACGTCGCGTACATCTGCCGGTTTGTCGCCAAGCTGACGATAAACCTGCGCCAGCGCCGTTGCGCCCAGCGCGTTATTGCCTTTGCCCAAATCAATCAGCAGCAGTGCGTTATCTTCGGTAGAAAGCTGCGGCGTGATGGTGTGACGTACATCTTCCACGCGGGCAAATGCGGAAATCACCAGCGACAGCGGCGACGTCATTTCGCGCTCTTCGTTACCTTCCTGCCAGCGGGTTTTCATCGACATAGAGTCTTTACCCACCGGGATCGTAAGACCCAGCGCCGGACAAAGCTCTTCACCCACGGCTTTAACGGCTTCATACAGGCCCGCATCTTCACCAGGGTGGCCTGCCGCCGCCATCCAGTTGGCGGAAAGTTTAATGCGTTTGATATCACCAATCTGTGTTGCGGCAATATTGGTTAACGCTTCACCGACCGCCAGACGGGCAGAGGCGGCGAAATCCAGCAGCGCAACCGGCGCACGCTCGCCAATCGCCATCGCTTCACCGTAGTAGCTGTCGAGGCTGGCGGTAGTGACCGCGCAGTTAGCGACCGGCACCTGCCACGGCCCCACCATCTGATCGCGCGCCACCATGCCGGTTACGCTGCGGTCACCGATGGTCACCAGGAAAGTTTTCTCCGCCACGGTCGGCAGATGCAGTACGCGTTTCACCGCGTCTGCAATGGTGATCCCTTCACGGACCAGCGCATCGCCCTTCGCTTTCAGCGTTTGTACATCGCGGGTCATCTTCGGCGTTTTACCAAGCAGGACGTCCAGCGGCAGATCGATCGGCTGATTATCAAAATGACGATCGTGCAGAGAAAGATGCAGTTCTTCGGTCGCTTCACCAATCACCGCGTAGGGCGCGCGTTCACGCTTACACAGTTCGTCAAACAGCGGTAACTGATCGGCAGCAACCGCCAGCACGTAGCGTTCCTGGGATTCGTTACACCAGATTTCCAGCGGGCTCATGCCCGGTTCGTCGTTCAGAATATCGCGCAGTTCGAATTTACCGCCGCGTCCGCCGTCGCTCACCAGTTCCGGCATCGCGTTAGAAAGACCGCCTGCGCCGACGTCGTGGATAAACAGAATTGGGTTAGCATCACCAAGCTGCCAGCAACGGTCGATCACTTCCTGGCAGCGACGCTCCATCTCCGGGTTGTCGCGCTGAACAGAAGCAAAGTCGAGGTCGGCATCAGACTGACCAGACGCCATAGAAGACGCCGCGCCGCCGCCAAGACCGATGTTCATCGCCGGGCCGCCGAGAACGACCAGTTTCGCACCAACGTTGATCTCGCCTTTTTGTACGTGATCGGCACGAATGTTGCCGATCCCGCCCGCCAGCATGATCGGTTTGTGATAACCGCGCAGCTCTTCGCCGTTGTGGCTGTTCACTTTTTCTTCATAAGTACGGAAGTAGCCGTTCAGTGCCGGACGACCAAATTCGTTGTTAAACGCCGCACCGCCCAGCGGGCCTTCGGTCATGATGTCCAGCGCGGTGACAATGCGCTCAGGCTTACCGAAATCTTCTTCCCACGGCTGTTCGAAGCCAGGAATTCGCAGGTTGGAAACGGAGAAACCAACCAAACCCGCTTTCGGCTTCGCGCCGCGCCCGGTGGCACCTTCATCGCGGATTTCACCGCCGGAACCGGTCGCCGCGCCCGGCCACGGAGAAATCGCCGTCGGGTGGTTGTGAGTTTCGACTTTCATCAGAATATGCGCCGGTTCCTGATGGAAATCGTAGCGGCCCGTTTCGTGGTCAGCAAAGTAGCGGCCCACTTCAGAACCTTCCATTACGGCGGCGTTATCTTTATAAGCAGAGAGAACGTGATCTGGCGTGGTTTCGAAAGTATTTTTGATCATCCTGAACAGCGATTTCGGCTGTTGTTCACCGTCGATAATCCAGTCGGCGTTAAAAATTTTGTGGCGGCAGTGCTCAGAGTTCGCCTGAGCGAACATATACAGCTCGATGTCGTTCGGGTTACGACCAAGCTTTGTGAAAGCATCCTGCAGATAGTCAATTTCATCTTCCGCCAGAGCCAGGCCAAGACGCAGGTTAGCGTCGATCAGCGCCTGACGGCCCTGCCCCAGCAAATCAACGCTTGTGACCGGAGTCGGTTGATGGTGGGCAAACAACTGCTCTGCATCATCTAAATCAAAAAAGACCGTTTCCATCATGCGGTCGTGCAGTTCAGCGGTAACCTGCTGCCATTGTTCATTGGTCAGCGTACCGGCTTCTATATAGTAAGCAACGCCGCGCTCAAGGCGGTTTACCTGTTGTAGCCCGCAGTTATGGGCAATATCGGTCGCTTTCGAAGACCAGGGAGAGATGGTGCCAGGACGCGGGGTCACCAGCAGGAGTTTGCCTTGCGGGGCGTGGCTGGCGAGTGCCGGACCATATTTCAGCAGGCGTTCAAGTTGTGCGTGCTCATCATCGTTTAACGGCGCATTGAGGTCAGCAAAATGGACATACTCGGCGTAAATATTGTGAACCGGGAGCCTGGCAGCCTGAAAACGTGCCAGCAGTTTGTTGATTCGGAATGCCGACAGTGCAGGCGAACCACGCAGAATTTCCATCATAAGTCTCTCGTCTTCTAAGCTTTCGGTGTACCCAAGGGGGGGAAACGGGCGTCATTATAAAGAATCTGATGCGCTGACGAAACCGTTTGCGTGGAAATAAAATCACCATCGTGAATTAGCAACGCGTGCCGCCAATGGCTGTAATAAGTTGCCATCTGGCGCAGGTTTACGCAAAATGCCGCTCATTTATGAGTAAACCTTTCACTATTATTACGTTTTTTCAAGCTGGGACGCGCACGACACAGAGA
>NZ_SJWV01000049.1:0-26264 GCF_004352695.1 Escherichia sp. KCJ4928 | reverse complement strand
AGATAATATAGCCTAAGCTATGTCTGATTATTAAAAATACACTAAACATAGCTTTGGCTAAATTCATAAGTTATTGAGTTGATACGAGAAGCTTATAAATTTTTTCCAGATCGTCGATATTTCGAACGCGGATTAACAGCCGACGCTGTTCTAATTGCATCACCAACACGCCATCTTCCGACAAGTTCATCGCTTTGATTCGGCTATATTCAATCCAGACATTGGCGAAGAAAAAACCTTTTTGTTTAAAGATGATCTTCGGAACGCGGATCCAGAATATATAAAAACCCATCAGAGCCAGTGCACTTAATAACCATGTTGTTATTAGCGCGCCATGATTCGTGACGTTGTTATAGATAAGAATGACAATCAATCCGACGAAGATAACGCTATCGATGCGACCACGCCGGAGCAAAGGAATTGCCAGCAGGGTGGGGCCGTTACGGCGGGGCATGATGAACTGATCGTAGATCGCGAAGGCCAGGAGTGCGGCGATGAAAAGAATCAGTACCAGGTCCGTGATTGTCATTAATCCTCCAGATAAAAAAACGGGGCCAAAAGGCCCCGGTAGTGTACAACAGTCTTACAGTCCCAGCAGGCCGCAAGCGTAACCAGCGATACCGATGACGAAGAAGCCAACGATGATCCACAGCGGGTTAACTTTTTTGCGCAGTAGCCACATACAAGCAAAGGTCAGCAGCAGTGGTACCAGGCCTGGCATTAACTGGTCCAGAATAGTCTGGACAGTAGTAACGTGTTCTTTGCCCGTCTGGTCAGTAATGCGAGAGACAACCAGCGGGATGTTGACATGTGTCCACTTGTTAACCAATGCCCCCATGACAAACAGGCCGAGGATAGACGCCCCTTCCGTCAGTTTTTGCAGGAAGCCACCACCCATATCTTTAACGATATCGATACCTTTGGAGTAACCATACGCTACGCCGTAGTAACGGGTTGCCAGACGCACCAGGTTAAACAGGATGAAGAACAGCAGCGGACCTAACAGGCTGCCGCTCATCGCGATACCGGCACCCAGTGCTGCAAATACCGGACGTACGGTTCCCCAGAAGATCGGGTCGCCTACACCAGCCAGCGGCCCCATCAAACCGACTTTGATACCGTTGATAGCACCGTCGTCGATCTCTGCGCCATTAGCACGCTGTTCTTCCAGCGCCAGGGTTACGCCGAGAATCGGCGCAGCCACGAACGGCTGGGTGTTAAAGAACTCCAGGTGACGGCGAATAGCTTGTTTACGAGCTTCGTTGTTCTCAGGGTAGAGGCGACGAATTGCCGGTACCATAGAGAAGCAGAAACCCAGTGCCTGCATACGTTCGAAGTTCCATGAACCCTGGAAGAGGTTAGAACGCAGGAAGACGCCACGAATATCACTTTGAGTGAGTTTTTTCTCGGTGGTAGTTTGAGTTGTATCAACCATTTCGCTCACCTGTTAGTCCAGTTCGTTATCGAGATCGTTGTTACCAGCTGCCTGAGCAGGCGCACCGGCTACGCGGTTGTATTTCGGGCTAAGTTGGATGTAGAGCACTGCCATAACAGTACCAATCACACCCAGAGCAACCAGGTTAAAGTTGGTGAATGCTGCGGTTACGAAGCCGAGGTAGAAGAACGGCATCAGGTAGCCAGCACGCATCATGTTGATAACCATCGCATAACCAACCACCACGATCATGCCACCGGCGATATTCAGACCATTGGTCACCACTTCCGGAATCGCATTCAGCATGTTCTGTACTTCGCTGGTACCAACAGACAGCGCAACGATGACGGCCGGAATAGCCACACGCATTGCTTGCAGGAACAGAGAAGAAACGTGGATCCAGGAAATCGCTGTCAGGTTGCCGTTATCAGCAGCCTTATCCGCAGCGTGCTGGAAAGCAACGGTAATAGTACGAACGATGATGGTCAGTACCTGGCCCGCAGCGGCCAGAGGGATTGCCAGTGCGATACCTGCACCAATGCTCTGATGACCTGCGATAACCAGAATGGTAGAAATGATAGAAGCCAGAGCGGCGTCAGGCGCAACTGCAGCACCGATGTTCATCCAGCCCAGCGCGATCATTTCCAGCGTACCACCGATAATAATACCGGTTTTCATATCCCCAAGAACGATACCCACCAGGGTACACGCGATTAGCGGACGGTGAAACTGAAATTCATCGAGGATTGATCCCATACCTGCGATACAGGCTACGATAAATACCAGCACAATTTGAAGAGTGGTAATCTCCATTGTACTTCTCCTGTTTACGTAAGACTTAAGTGTGAAAACTGAGTGATAATCAACACAATACGTTACTTATCGATTTTGCTGATCAGATCCATCATTTTCAGTTTCGGATCGGTGGAAACCTTACGGACTTCCAGCTCAATACCGCGCGCATTCAGTTTCTTGAACGCCTCGATATCTTTTTCATCAACCGAAACCGCGTTATTCACCTGGGTTTTACCCTGACGGAATGCCATACCACCGACGTTAACAGAGGTGATTTTCACGCCGCCTTCAACGAGACGCTCTACATCTGTTGGGTTGGTAAATAACAGCATTACGCGTTCGCCAGCATATTTCGGGTTGTTGTAGACGCGAATCATTTTGGCAACATCAACTACGTGTGCTGTTACGCCCGGAGGTGCAACCTGGGTGAGCAGTGTCTTACGAACGGTATCCGCAGCCACTTCATCACTAACAACAATAATACGGGAGACATTGGTTTCTTTGGTCCAGCGGGTGGCGACCTGACCGTGAATCAGACGGTCGTCGATACGCGCAAGGCCAATAACCATGTAGTCGTTTGGCCCCATTGGTTTTGCCGGAGTTGGAGCCGCTTTTGGTGCTGCGGCAGCGGGTGCTGGCGCGGCTTTTTCAACCGGTTTGGCTTTCAGAGCTTTCACGCCTTCACGGCCTGTTTCTACTGCCAGTGCCACCAGTTCATCAAAGCTTGGGTCATCATCACGGGCCATTAACGTTTCCACGAGCATTGGAATGTTAACGCCTGCAATGACTTCATAATGCTCTTTGTCGACGACAATGCGGCTGGCAGCATTGAACGGGCTGCCTCCCCATGTATCAACGAGAAACAGCACGCCTTTAGTGGTGTCGAGTTTTGCCAACTGAGCGTTGTACTTTTCAATCAGCGTTTCGGCATTTTCACCTGGAACGAAATCGATCCAGCCGACGTTTTCCTGCTCGCCTAACAGCATTTCTGCCGTTTTAAGCAACTGCTCTGCAGCCCAACCATGTGTGCCTATAACAATAGCAATGGTCACTTGCTACCTCCTTTATTATCGTTAACACCTCAACGTGCCAGATGTATTTTTGAATCGTCGTCCACAATCGAATCGATTCAGATAAGGGCTACAACCAAAAACCCCTGCGTTTCGCGATTTATTTTAGATATCGAAAAAATTATTTTATGTGATGAAGATCCGTAATTTAACTTTCGATTAGCAGAAATTTCGAAAGGTAAAATATCCTTGTCACATTCGTTTGCAAAGGAAGGTAAATCTTTGCCAAATCAGAGGCGTCTCTGATATGTTTAACTCCCGTTTAACAACCATGGAGTATAGGGCAGTAGCCCGCAGTATGGATCGTCACCGACGTCATTTCAGCATCAGGCCTTTTAACGCCTGCCTTTCTGGCTCTCTATGCCGCACCTTTCGTTTGCATTTTGTCGTTACGCCTGCATTATTTCTGGCGTCGAATAGCTATTCCTTAAGCAGGAGCTTGTCATGGAATTCTTAATGGACCCCTCAATTTGGGCGGGGCTACTCACGCTTGTTGTTCTCGAAATTGTGCTGGGTATCGATAACCTGGTCTTCATCGCCATTCTTGCTGACAAACTGCCGCCAAAACAACGCGATAAAGCGCGTTTGCTGGGGTTATCACTGGCGCTGATTATGCGTCTGGGGCTGCTGTCGCTGATTTCATGGATGGTCACGCTGACCAAACCGCTATTTACCGTCATGGATTTCTCCTTCTCCGGACGCGACCTGATTATGTTGTTCGGGGGGATATTCTTGCTGTTCAAAGCAACAACCGAACTGCATGAACGGCTGGAAAACCGCGATCATGATTCCGGCCACGGTAAAGGCTACGCCAGTTTCTGGGTGGTCGTCACACAGATTGTCATCCTTGACGCCGTCTTCTCGTTGGATGCGGTAATTACTGCAGTAGGGATGGTTAACCATCTGCCGGTGATGATGGCGGCGGTAGTGATTGCGATGGCGGTTATGTTGCTGGCATCCAAACCGCTGACGCGATTCGTTAACCAGCACCCCACGGTGGTGGTGCTCTGTCTGAGCTTCCTGTTAATGATTGGTCTGAGTCTGGTGGCAGAAGGTTTCGGTTTCCACATTCCGAAAGGTTACCTGTATGCCGCGATTGGCTTCTCGATCATCATCGAAGTGTTTAACCAGATTGCGCGTCGCAACTTTATTCGTCACCAGTCGACTTTGCCGCTGCGAGCGCGTACTGCCGATGCCATCCTGCGTTTGATGGGCGGGAAACGTCAGGCCAATGTTCAGCACCATGCCGATAACCCGATGCCGATGCCGATCCCGGAAGGTGCATTTGCCGAAGAAGAACGTTACATGATTAACGGCGTACTGACGCTGGCGTCGCGTTCTCTGCGCGGGATCATGACGCCGCGCGGTGAAATAAGCTGGGTTGACGCTAATCTCGGGGTCGATGAAATCCGCGAGCAGCTGCTCTCCTCACCGCACAGCCTGTTCCCGGTATGTCGCGGTGAACTGGATGAAATCATCGGAATCGTACGTGCTAAAGAACTGCTGGTGGCGCTGGAAGAGGGCGTTGATGTGGCGGCGATTGCTTCGGCGTCTCCGGCGATTATCGTCCCGGAAACCCTCGATCCGATCAACCTGCTGGGCGTGCTGCGTCGCGCTCGCGGGAGCTTTGTTATCGTGACCAACGAGTTTGGTGTGGTACAAGGCTTGGTCACGCCGCTGGATGTGCTGGAAGCCATTGCGGGTGAATTCCCGGACGCTGACGAAACGCCGGAAATCATTACCGATGGTGACGGCTGGCTGGTAAAAGGCGGTACAGATTTGCATGCCTTGCAGCAGGCGCTTGATGTTGAGCACCTTGCCGATGACGATGATATCGCGACGGTCGCGGGCCTGGTGATCTCGGCAAATGGTCACATTCCCCGTGTGGGCGATGTGATTGATGTAGGGCCACTGCATATCACCATCATTGAAGCCAATGATTATCGTGTTGATCTGGTTCGCATTGTTAAAGAGCAACCGGCGCACGATGAAGATGAGTAAGCGTTAACGTAACGGCATAATGGGCGTGATATGTCCATTATGCCGGGCGGGCGGCGGTTGGCTGCCCGCCAGCCATTTGGGAAAATCACGTAGCGGCATCGGCTGTGCGTACAAATACCCTTGCAAAATATGCACGCCATGACGGCGCAAATACTTCGCCTGTTCTTGCGTTTCCACGCCCTCCGCCACCAGTTCAATATTCAGTCTTTGCCCCAGCGCGATGATGATATCGGTCACCGTCGAGTTAACCGCGTCAGAACCTATAGCTGCGGTAAATGACTTATCAATTTTCAGCACGTCAGGACGTAATGTTTCAAGCCAGGAAAATGAACTGTTGCCGGTGCCGAAGTCATCAATCGCCAGTTTGACGTTTTTACGATGTAGCTCGCGGGCAATCCGATAATCAACATCCAGTAAGGCATCGCGTTCGGTGATTTCGAGGATCAGTTGCTGAATCGGGTGAGCGCTAAACCAGTACTGATTGAGATCTTTTATCAGCACACCACGGCGAAAATGGCTGGGTGCGACGTTAATGCCAACATGAAACTGACTACTCATCGGGAAAACATGGCGCTGACGAATGGTTTCTGCCATCACATAGCGGGTCAGTGGCACAATTAAATGATGTTCTTCCGCGATAGGAATAAACACATCCGGTGAAATCCAGCCCTGACGCGGATTGTTCCAGCGCAGCAAAATCTCTACACCAATACATTGCTGGCTGCGCGCATTAAGCAAAGGCTGACAGAACAATTCGAACTCATGTTGCGCCAGGCCCAGATTGATTTCGCGGGAAAAGCTCATCCGGTAAGCGGTCGCCAGCCAGGCGATGTAGCCCACCAGTAAACTTAGCAGCACCGCCAGCGGTAATTGTGTTGGAAGATAGTGCCATGCCAGCGCCGTAGCCCCCGGACCATTAACGTTAATGGTAAAAGGAAAGCGTTGCGAAGAAACCTGATAGTTTTCATTGTCTTCAGGTTGCGGAAGGGAATCTACCAGCCCATTACCATAGAGCAAATGCCGTTTGTCCACCGTCAGGCTGGCGCTACTGATTTGCGGCAGTTGTGGCTCAAGGAGCATTGCCGTCAGTAAGTCGATGTTAATCATCTCCATGACCCCAGCATTGCTACTGCCCGCTGCAGGCGTCCATTGAATCAAAACCGGACTGCCTTTAATCAGGGCACGGTCGATCGTCAGGCGTAAAAGTGGTTGCGGTGCAGGAAGTTCAGCCAGAATGTCCACGACGGGCACATTGCGATAACCAAAAATGCTGGAGCAATAAAGTGTGCCGTCTTGCACCAGGCCAATGGATCGCACAGTTTGGAGTTTTGCCGCCTGTTTACGTAATGGCAAATGGGCGACAGAGCAGGGCAGACCAATCAGCGGAAGCAAGACTTCGCTACCTGCCTGTAGGGGAAGCAGTACTTTATCTAATTCCTCTACAGCGTGATTGGCGAATTGTACTACCCGTTGTTGATTTAAGTTACGCTGTGAAATAAATCGCACGCTCAGGGTCGAAGCGAGCGTAACGAGTGCGCAAATCGTACAAACAATCATTCGATTACGGCGATAGGTTTTAATGATCCGTTGTGCTTTTTGCATGCGGGCCACCCTGTAAGCGTATGGCGACAAACGCCTGACGCAACAGTGGAAGTGTAGTGGGGAATATTACAGCAGACGAGAAAGCGGGTATAAATTCGCCCATCCGTTGCAGATGGGCGAGTAAGAAGTATTAGTCACACTGGACTTTGATTGCCAGACCACCGCGTGAGGTTTCGCGGTATTTGGCGTTCATGTCCTTACCGGTTTCGTACATCGTTTCGATGACCTTATCCAGCGAGACGCGCGGTGCACTGGTGCGGCGCAGAGCCATCCGTGCGGCGTTAATCGCCTTCACAGAGGCAATGGCATTACGCTCAATGCACGGCACCTGAACCTGCCCTGCAACCGGGTCGCAGGTTAAACCAAGGTTGTGTTCCATGCCAATTTCCGCCGCCACGCAAACCTGTTCCGGGCTACCGCCCAGCAGTTCTGCAAGACCCGCAGCAGCCATTGAACAGGCAACACCCACTTCGCCCTGGCAACCAACTTCCGCACCGGAAATAGAGGCGTTCATTTTATACAATGCACCAATCGCGCCCGCTGCCATAAAGTAACGGGTATAGATGTCCGGGCTGACCGATTCAATAAAGTGGTCATAGTAAGCCAGCACTGCCGGAACGATACCGCAGGCACCGTTGGTTGGCGCAGTTACCACACGACCACCGGCGGCGTTTTCTTCGTTAACTGCCAGCGCAAACATGTTTACCCAGTCAATGACATTCATCGGATCGTTAGACAGTTTATCGCTGGAAACTAACATCCGGCGCAGGGCAGACGCACGACGTGGCACGCGCAGCGGGCCTGGCAGTACACCTTCGGTGTTCATCCCGCGATCGATACATGCCTGCATGGTTTGCCAGACATGCGCGAAATACTCGTCGATCTCTTTCTTGCTGTGCAGCGCCAGTTCGTTCTGCATAGCGAGACCAGACAGCGAATAGCCGGTTTCATTACAGTACGCGAGCAGTTCGGTGGCAGATTTGAACGGATACGGCACGCTCACTTCGTTGGCAGCATCCTGACCAAAGTGTTCTTCATCGACGATAAAACCGCCGCCGATGGAATAATAAGTTTTGCTGTAGACGACTTCATCGCCGTTATAGGCGTGGATTTGCATACCGTTTTCATGCAGCGGCAGGTTGCCGTTATGAAAACGCATCCCGTTGTCGCGCGGGAAATCCACTTCATGCCGTCCCTGTGCCAGCAGCAGACGTTCGCGCTCTTCTACGTCGCGAATAAAACCGGGAATACTGTCGATATCCACGGTGGCAGGTTCGTTACCTGCAAGACCCATAATAATGGCGATATCGGTGTGGTGGCCTTTACCCGTCAGCGACAGTGAACCATAAACGTCCACGGCAACGCGAGTAACGCTATCCAGTAAGCCTTTTTCGACCAGATCATCGACGAACTGTTTACCCGCCTTCATAGGCCCTACGGTATGGGAAGATGAGGGACCAATCCCCACCTTAAACATGTCGAATAGACTAATCACGATAATACTCCTGACAAGGTGACTGGACTTCCAGTAACGAACTAATAACAGCGCATAGTGTAAGAGGGAACGCGGCGACTGGCTTAACTATTCACATGAATTAAACTAATCAAAAACCGCGATTTAACTAATATTGCGATGATTGTCTCAAGTAGTGTTTTGTAGATGTAAAGATAAGTATAGTCAGGGTTTCACACCAATTTGCAGCGCCAGCTCACGAATTATGCCTGCGGTCATTCCCCATACAAAATACTGTTCGTACCAGGACAGCCATACCCGATGTGAATCGCCACGGCGGTAGATATCTAAAGGGTGATAACGACCCAGATGTAATGCCTGGGCGAGCGGCATTTCAAACACCGCCGAGACTTCATCTTCACTGGCGCGATACGGCAGATCGGGCGGGATAATGCCGACCACTGGGGTTACCTGATAGCCAGTTACGCTATCGACGGGCGGCAGCACGCCGATAACTTCAACGGCGGAAGGCGGTATAGCGACCTCTTCTTCAGCTTCGCGCAGCGCGGCGGCGATAACTGATGCGTCCGTGTCATCGACTGCACCTCCAGGGAATGCCACTTGTCCAGCGTGTTTACGCAGATGAATTGAACGCTGAGTCAGCAACAACCCCGGTTGCGGTCGACGGACGATGGGGATTAACACGGCAGCCTGACGATGATTTAGGGTTTCCCGGTTAATTTGCGGGCGCAAAAGTTGAAAGCGAGATAAAAAATAATCAAGCGTCAGGCTACGGTATTCCACGTCTTACTTCTCCAGTTGGCGTAATATCTTATTAACTTTATCAAAAGTTTCCTGATATTCCGCTTCTTCCTGGCTATCGGCGACAATTCCACCGCCCGCAGAGCAGTATATTTGTCCGTTAATGGCAGTCAGCGTGCGGATAGTAATGCTGGTATCCATGTTGCCGCAAAAGCTCAAATAGCCAATGCTGCCGCACCAGGCATTACGTCGCTGCGGTTCCAGTTCGTCGATAATTTCCATAGCCCGTACTTTCGGAGCCCCGGTTATTGAGCCACCAGGAAAAGCTGCGCGCAGCAGATCGCTGGCGTGTAACTGTTCTGGTAGTCGCGCCGTTATAGTGCTGACCAGATGATGCACGGCAGGGAAGGGTTCCACCACGAACAGCTCTGGTACTTTTACCGAACCGGCTACGGCAACACGACCGATATCATTACGCATTAAATCGACAATCATCAGATTTTCGGCACGATCTTTCGCTGAGTTCGCCAGTTTTTCTGCTTGTTTGCTATCTTCCTGAGGATCGGGCAGGCGTGGTAGCGTGCCTTTAATCGGGCGGGTCTGGATTTCACTATTATCACAAAGAATAAACCGCTCTGGCGAAAGGCTTAAAATTGCACCCTGTTCAAGACGTAAAAAAGCGCTAAATGGCGCGCGGTTGGCCTGATTAAGCTGAAGGAATGCCTGCCATTCATCGCCAGAATAGGTCGCATGAAAACGCTGGGCGAGATTCACCTGATAGCAATCACCGCTGTGCAGATATTCCTGTACCTGGCGAAATTTTTCGCCGTACTGCTCGCGGGTCATATTGGATTGCCAGTCGGAAGTGAGCGTGAAATCTTCCTGCGGCGAGAATTGCTGGCTTTCCAGCCAGGCCCGACGGGCATTGACATCATTATGACTCAGCAAAGAAACTGTATGACGCTGGTGGTCGACAATGAGCGCCCAATCGTAGATACCCACTGCCATATCCGGCAGAACGATATCTTGTTCCGCAATTTCTGGCAGTGACTCAAAACGGCGGCCCAGATCGTAGCCAAACAACCCCAGTGCGCCGCCCTGAAATGGCAAATCTTCGTTATGCGTTGGGCGAATGTCTGCGCGATCCAGCACCTGCTGGAGCACCTGTAGCGGGTCATCAGTGGTCGTTGTGCGTTTTTCGCTTTCACTAACAACGGTTTCTTTACCGAAAGTGGTTAAAGTGCAAATCGGATCGGCGACCACAATATCAAAGCGGCTATACGGATGATCGGCATAGCCGGAGTGTAAAAGCATCGCCCACGGCAGGTGGCTTAAGCGGGAGAAATAAAATTCAGCGGCGTCCTGACGCCAGGGTAAAGTAATCACAGCGGGAGATAACGTCTTCATCAGTCCTGACTCTACTGGCTATGTGCCGGGTAGCATGAAATAATTAGCGCCAACAATTTAGCAGGAGTTAACAATGTTTGCAGGTTTACCTTCACTCACCCATGAACAGCAGCAAAAAGCTGTCGAGCGGATCCAGGAACTGATGGCACAAGGGATGAGCAGCGGCCAGGCAATCGCGCTGGTGGCAGAAGAGCTGCGTGCCAACCACTCCGGCGAGCGAATCGTGGCGCGTTTTGAGGATGAAGACGAGTAACACACTAATCCGTATCGATTTCGTTATAGAATCCGATGATTATTTGATTGTGAGAAAAAGGACGCTTTTTATATGTGATTAAAAGCGTCCTGACCCATTTATGCTGATATAAATTAAGCTCAGACCAGTGCTTTTAGTTCTTCCTGCATATATGTTGAAAAGTATTCAGGATTTTTAATTACAGTGCGTTCACCAGACTCCATTTTTTTTGCCCATCCAACCATTTTTTCCGTGAACCCAGGGTTCCAGCCTTCCTGGTCAGCTCGCGCCGTAATATCAGCGGCACTCGCGGGTACTCCCAGTTCTTTTAAATATTTAAAGATTCCCTTCGCTGTGCTTTCATTCATCGAACTTGGTGTTGGCGCTGATACATCCATGGCACCAATGAAATCCAGGGCTTTATCTATTACAGCAGGCATATTCTTATCCTTAAAATTAACCATGTTATCGATAAGACTATATATGACCTTAATTTGCATCTAATATCAAAGGGATTATAACGATATGGCACGAGTTAACCTGTTGACATTCAGGTGTTTTAAAGGTAGCAGCTCATGGTGTGTTATCCAGTAAGATGGAGAAATTTAACGGTCAGTCCTCACGCTATAACCAGATTATTCAGCTAAGAAAGAAAACCAGAGTTGCTAGTCAGAGGGCGAACACAACGGCATGGTTATGGTTATTTATATAGTTAGTTTTATAGATAAAATTGAAATTATAAAAATAAATAATGAATTAGCAGGAGCATCAACAGGTAATATCTTAATCTCTGGTCGATTTATGTAAAACCGACCAGTATTATCGATAAATTATCGTCTGACTTATTTTGCTTCGATAAAGCTTACACCGCAGCCACAATCTTAATTTCAACTTTATACTTCGGGTTCATCAAACCCGCTTGTACCGTGCAGCGCACCGGCGCATGACCCGCGACAACCCAGGCATCCCACGCTTTATTCATCGCCGCGAAGTCGTTTTTATCGGCCAGGAAAATGGTGGCATCCAGAATGCTCGATTTATTGCTGCCCTGTTTTTCCAGCACGGCATCAATCTGCGCCAGCGTGTTGGCGGTTTGCTCAAAGGCATCGGCGTCGAGGTTTTCCGGTACACCAGTGTAGTAGAGCGTGTTGTTGTGGATTACCACATCAGACCAGCGGGCTTCAGCATCGATACGAACGATAGTCATCATTTTGTCCTCATTATCCTTCCATT
Organism: Escherichia sp. KCJ4928; assembly: GCF_004352695.1. Taxonomy (NCBI): domain Bacteria; kingdom Pseudomonadati; phylum Pseudomonadota; class Gammaproteobacteria; order Enterobacterales; family Enterobacteriaceae; genus Escherichia; species Escherichia sp. KCJ4928. The sequence continues at coordinate 14,274 of NZ_SJWV01000049.1, read as the reverse complement.
TTCGTGCTGCAAAGACTGCCACAATGTGAGGTCGCCGTCACCACTTCAACTGGCGAAAGCGCCCTCATCCTGACATAATCCCTGTTCAAATCAACAGGGGGTAGTGTGACGGACGATTTTGCACCAGACGGTCAGCTGGCGAAAGCGATACCAGGCTTTAAGCCGCGAGAACCACAGCGACAGATGGCGGTAGCCGTCACCCAGGCGATAGAAAAAGGCCAGCCGCTGGTGGTGGAAGCAGGAACCGGTACGGGCAAAACCTACGCTTACCTGGCTCCTGCGCTGCGGGCGAAAAAGAAAGTCATTATCTCGACCGGCTCAAAAGCGTTGCAGGATCAGCTCTACAGCCGCGATTTGCCAACAGTCTCAAAGGCATTGAAATATACGGGCAACGTGGCGCTGCTGAAAGGGCGCTCAAACTACCTCTGCCTCGAACGTCTCGAACAGCAGGCGCTGGCGGGGGGCGATCTGCCGGTACAAATCTTAAGCGATGTGATCCTGCTGCGCTCCTGGTCTAATCAAACAGTCGATGGTGATATCAGCACCTGCGTCAGCGTGGCGGAAGATTCACAGGCGTGGCCGCTGGTCACCAGCACCAACGACAACTGTCTTGGCAGCGACTGCCCGATGTATAAAGATTGCTTTGTGGTCAAAGCACGTAAAAAAGCGATGGACGCCGATGTGGTGGTGGTAAACCATCATCTCTTTCTGGCGGATATGGTGGTTAAAGAGAGTGGATTTGGCGAACTGATCCCGGAAGCGGACGTCATGATCTTCGACGAAGCCCACCAGCTACCGGACATTGCCAGCCAGTATTTTGGTCAGTCACTCTCCAGTCGACAACTGCTCGACCTGGCAAAAGACATCACCATCGCTTACCGCACCGAATTAAAAGACACCCAGCAGTTACAAAAGTGCGCTGATCGTCTTGCCCAGAGTGCGCAGGATTTTCGTCTGCAACTCGGTGAGCCAGGTTATCGCGGTAACCTGCGTGAGCTGTTAGCTAATCCGCAAATTCAGCGGGCATTTTTACTGCTCGATGACACCCTGGAACTTTGTTATGACGTGGCGAAACTGTCACTGGGGCGTTCCGCCTTGCTGGATGCGGCATTTGAGCGCGCTACGTTGTATCGCACACGGCTGAAGCGGCTAAAAGAGATCAATCAGCCGGGCTACAGCTACTGGTACGAATGCACTTCGCGCCATTTTACTCTGGCTCTCACGCCGCTCAGCGTGGCGGATAAATTCAAAGAGTTAATGGCGCAAAAGCCTGGTAGCTGGATCTTCACCTCAGCAACGCTGTCGGTGAACGACGATCTGCATCATTTCACCTCGCGGCTTGGGATAGAACAGGCGGAGTCGTTGCTATTGCCAAGCCCGTTTGATTACAGCCGCCAGGCGTTACTCTGTGTGCCGCGCAATCTGCCGCAAACCAACCAGCCAGGTTCTGCTCGCCAGTTAGCGGCAATGCTGCGACCGATCATCGAAGCTAACAACGGTCGTTGTTTTATGCTTTGTACCTCGCACGCCATGATGCGTGATCTGGCCGAGCAGTTCCGCGCTACCATGACGCTTCCCGTTTTGTTGCAGGGGGAAACCAGCAAAGGGCAACTGTTGCAGCAATTTGTCAGCGCCGGTAACGCGCTTCTTGTGGCAACCAGTAGTTTCTGGGAAGGGGTGGACGTGCGTGGCGATACATTGTCATTGGTGATTATCGACAAGTTGCCGTTTACCTCACCGGATGACCCGCTGTTAAAAGCGCGCATGGAAGATTGCCGTTTGCGCGGTGGCGACCCGTTCGATGAAGTACAACTGCCGGATGCGGTGATTACTCTCAAGCAGGGGGTAGGGCGACTGATTCGCGACGCCGACGATCGCGGGGTTTTGGTGATTTGTGACAATCGGCTGGTGATGCGCCCTTACGGCGCGACGTTTCTCGCCAGTCTGCCGCCCGCGCCGCGCACCCGTGACATTGCCCGTGCGGTTCGTTTCCTTGCGATACCATCCTCCAGGTAATTTGTTACGGAGTATGGTATGATGCGCGCCTTTTTATTGAAAAAAGCACGAAGACCCATGCGAATTCTGGCTATCGATACCGCGACAGAGGCCTGCTCTGTCGCCCTGTGGAACGACGGTACTGTCAACGCTCATTTTGAGCTTTGCCATCGTGAACATACTCAACGAATCTTACCGATGGTGCAGGATATCCTGACCACCAGCGGAACTTCCCTGACTGACATAAACGCTCTGGCTTACGGGCGCGGCCCCGGTAGCTTTACCGGCGTGCGCATTGGTATTGGCATCGCGCAAGGGCTGGCGCTTGGCGCGGAATTACCGATGATTGGCGTCTCCACGCTAATGACGATAGCGCAAGGGGCGTGGCGCAAAAACGGCGCAACCCGCGTGCTGTCAGCCATTGACGCGCGAATGGGCGAAGTTTACTGGGCCGAATATCAGCGTGATGAAAACGGTATCTGGCACGGTGAAGAAACCGAAGCCGTACTCAAACCCGAAATCGTCCATGAACGAATGCAACAGCTTTCCGGCGAATGGGTGACGGTAGGGACGGGCTGGCAAGCCTGGCCGGATCTCGGTAAAGAGAGCGGGCTGGTTTTGCGCGATGGCGAAGTGTTACTGCCTGCTGCTGAAGATATGCTGCCGATTGCGTGTCAGATGTTTGCCGAGGGTAAAACGGTGGCGGTGGAACATGCCGAACCGGTTTATTTACGTAACAACGTCGCATGGAAGAAACTTCCGGGCAAAGAATGAATCTTAAGAGTATGCCCTGAGAAAAAAAGGAGTCGCACCATGGCGGTTCAAAAGAATGTTATCAAAGGCATACTGGCAGGTACGTTTGCGCTAATGCTGAGCGGTTGTGTCACTGTGCCGGACGCCATTAAAGGCAGCAGTCCCACGCCGCAACAAGATTTAGTTCGGGTGATGAGTGCGCCGCAGCTGTACGTTGGTCAGGAGGCACGCTTTGGTGGCAAAGTGGTTGCGGTACAAAACCAGCAAGGGAAAACCCGCCTGGAAATTGCTACCGTACCGCTGGACAGCGGAGCCAGACCGACGCTGGGAGAACCTTCTCGCGGTCGCATTTATGCCGATATGAACGGTTTTCTGGACCCGGTGGATTTCCGTGGACAACTGGTTACGGTAGTCGGGCCAATCACTGGTGCGGTTGACGGAAAAATCGGCAACACGCCCTATAAATTTATGGTGATGCAAGTAACGGGTTACAAACGTTGGCATTTAACCCAGCAGGTGATTATGCCGCCTCAGCCGATTGATCCATGGTTTTATGGCGGTCGTGGCTGGCCCTATGGCTATGGCGGATGGGGCTGGTATAATCCCGGCCCCGCGAGAGTACAAACAGTTGTAACTGAATAATTGCTTGTTTTTAAAGAAAAAGAAACAGCGGCTGGTCCGCTGTTTCTGCATTCTTACGGTAAAGATAAAAATAAATAGTGACGCGCTTCGCAACCTTTTCGTTGGGTAATTATCAAGCTGGTATGATGAGTTAATATTATGTTAACGGCATGTATATCATTTGGGGTTGCGATGACGACGAACACGCATTTTAGAGGTGAAGAATTGAAGAAGGTTTGGCTTAACCGTTATCCCGCGGACGTTCCGACGGAGATCAACCCTGACCGTTATCAATCTCTGGTAGATATGTTTGAGCAGTCGGTCGCGCGCTACGCCGATCAGCCTGCGTTTGTGAATATGGGGGAGGTAATGACCTTCCGCAAGCTGGAAGAACGCAGTCGCGCGTTTGCCGCTTATTTGCAACAAGGGTTGGGGCTGAAGAAAGGCGATCGCGTTGCGTTGATGATGCCTAATTTATTGCAATATCCGGTGGCGCTGTTTGGCATTTTGCGTGCCGGGATGATCGTCGTAAACGTTAACCCGTTGTATACCCCGCGTGAGCTTGAGCATCAGCTTAACGATAGCGGCGCATCGGCGATTGTTATCGTGTCTAACTTTGCTCACACACTGGAAAAAGTGGTTGATAAAACCGCCGTTCAGCACGTAATTCTGACCCGTATGGGCGATCAGCTATCTACGGCAAAAGGCACGGTAGTCAATTTCGTTGTTAAATACATCAAGCGTTTGGTGCCGAAATACCATCTGCCAGATGCCATTTCATTTCGTAGCGCACTGCATAACGGCTACCGGATGCAGTACGTCAAACCCGAACTGGTGCCGGAAGATTTAGCCTTCCTGCAATACACCGGCGGCACCACAGGTGTGGCGAAAGGCGCGATGCTGACTCACCGCAATATGCTGGCGAACCTGGAACAGGTCAACGCCACCTATGGGCCGTTGCTGCATCCAGGTAAAGAACTGGTAGTAACGGCACTGCCGCTGTATCACATTTTTGCCCTGACCATTAACTGCCTGCTGTTTATCGAACTGGGTGGGCAGAACCTGCTTATCACTAACCCGCGCGATATTCCAGGGTTGGTAAAAGAGTTAGCGAAATATCCGTTTACCGCTATCACGGGCGTGAACACCTTGTTCAATGCGTTGCTGAACAATAAAGAGTTCCAGCAGCTGGATTTCTCCAGTCTGCATCTTTCCGCAGGCGGAGGGATGCCAGTGCAGCAAGTGGTGGCAGAGCGTTGGGTGAAACTGACAGGACAGTATCTGCTGGAAGGCTATGGCCTTACCGAGTGTGCGCCGCTGGTCAGCGTTAACCCATATGATATTGATTATCATAGTGGTAGCATCGGTTTGCCGGTGCCGTCGACGGAAGCCAAACTGGTGGATGATGATGATAATGAAGTACCACCGGGTCAACCGGGTGAGCTTTGTGTCAAAGGACCGCAGGTGATGCTGGGTTACTGGCAGCGTCCGGATGCTACAGATGAGATCATCAAAAATGGCTGGTTACACACCGGCGACATCGCGGTGATGGATGAAGAAGGGTTCCTGCGCATTGTCGATCGTAAAAAAGACATGATTCTGGTTTCCGGTTTTAACGTCTATCCCAACGAGATTGAAGATGTCGTCATGCAGCATCCTGGCGTACAGGAAGTCGCGGCTGTTGGCGTACCTTCCGGCTCCAGTGGTGAAGCGGTGAAAATCTTCGTAGTGAAAAAAGATCCATCGCTTACCGAAGAGTCACTGGTGACCTTTTGCCGCCGTCAGCTCACGGGCTACAAAGTACCGAAGCTGGTGGAGTTTCGTGATGAGTTACCGAAATCTAACGTCGGAAAAATTTTGCGACGAGAATTACGTGACGAAGCGCGCGGCAAAGTGGACAATAAAGCCTGAGTGTTAAGTCAGTCGTCAGACGCCGGTTAATCCGGCGTTTTTTTTGGCGCCCACTAAAGAGAAAACAATTTGAATTACCAAATGATTACCACGGACGATGCGCTGGCTTCTTTGTGTGAAGCCGTCCGTGCCTTTCCGGCGATAGCCCTGGATACTGAATTTGTTCGTACGCGCACTTATTACCCGCAGCTGGGGTTGATTCAACTTTTCGATGGCGAGCATCTGGCGCTAATTGATCCTCTCGGGATCACCGACTGGTCACCGCTGAAAGCGATCCTGCGCGATCCGTCCATCACAAAATTTCTCCATGCAGGCAGTGAAGATCTGGAAGTGTTCCTCAATGTCTTTGGCGAATTACCACAACCCTTGATTGACACGCAAATCCTTGCTGCCTTCTGCGGACGCCCGATGTCATGGGGTTTCGCTTCCATGGTGGAAGAGTATTCCGGCGTTACGCTGGACAAGAGTGAATCGCGCACCGACTGGCTGGCCAGACCGCTGACCGAACGTCAGTGTGAATACGCAGCGGCGGATGTCTGGTATCTGTTACCGATCACCGCCAAGCTTATGGTAGAAACGGAGGCCTCCGGCTGGCTACCTGCGGCGCTGGATGAATGCCGCCTGATGCAAATGCGTCGTCAGGAAGTCGTTGCGCCGGAAGATGCCTGGCGTGATATCACCAATGCCTGGCAATTACGCACACGCCAACTGGCCTGTCTGCAACTGTTAGCCGACTGGCGACTGCGCAAGGCGCGAGAGCGCGATCTGGCGGTGAACTTTGTCGTGCGTGAAGAGCATTTGTGGTCGGTAGCGCGTTATATGCCGGGAAGTTTAGGCGAACTGGACAGCCTGGGTTTATCCGGTAGCGAAATCCGCTTTCACGGTAAAACGCTGCTGGCGCTGGTGGAAAAAGCGCAGACATTGCCGGAAGAGGCCTTACCGCAGCCGATGCTTAACCTGATGGACATGCCGGGTTATCGTAAAGCGTTTAAAGCGATTAAGTCGCTGATTACTGACGTGAGCGAAACGCATAAGATCAGCGCCGAATTGCTGGCATCGCGTCGGCAAATCAACCAACTGCTGAACTGGCACTGGAAACTGAAACCGCAGAACAATTTGCCGGAGCTGATTTCCGGCTGGCGTGGTGAGCTGATGGCGGAAGCATTACACAATTTATTGCAGGAATATCCGCAGTAAAATCTTCCGAAGCCGGACTGGGCGCGCTCAGCGCCACATCCGGCTTTGGCAAACTACAAATCCAACACCAGGCGTTTACCCTTCGCACGCGAACAACAGATCAACATACTTTGCTGGCTGGCACGCTCTTCATCGCTAAAATACTGATCCCGATGGTCAGCTTCACCTTCCAGTATTGCTGTTTCGCAGGTTCCGCATACCCCTTCACGACATAAACATTCCACTTTCGCGGCTTTATTATTTTCAATAACCTGCAAAATAGTCATCTCTTCCGGCACCACAAACTCTTTTCCGGAACGGGCAAGCACCAGGGTAAAGGCATCGCCGGTTTTGTCTTCGATAGCAAATTGCTCAAAGTGCAGCGTATCGGCGACGATGTCCAGACGCGCAGCTTCACTTCTTACCGCTTCATTTAGCGCCTCGGGACCACAGGTATAAACGTGTGTGCCAGGTTCGATATCCGCCAATAATCGCGCTAATTCCAGTCGTGTTCCGGTTGATGAGTGATGCAAGTGAACTTTCTCAGCCTGCGGATGCTGGACTAGCTCATCACGAAATGCGCAACTTTCTGGATTTCGCGAGCAGTAATGTAGCTGCCAGTCGACGTCGCTGTGTTGCAGCTCTGCCATGTGCGACAGGAAAGGGGTGATACCAATACCGCCCGCGATAAACAGATGCTTTCTGGCTGAGGGAATTAGCGCAAACAGGTTATTAGGCGTTGAAATCGTTAACCGATCGCCCACTTTTACCTGCTGATGCAAAAAGCGGGAACCGCCGCGCGAGTTTTCCTCCAGCCGAACGGCAATCTGATAACAAGAGGTGTCATGCGGCGAACTCAGTAGTGAATACGCATTGCTGTACTGGTTATCACCATCGCTCATCTGCACAATGATGTGACTTCCTCCGGTGAACGCAGGCAGCGGTTTGCCATCGGTTGCCACCAGCGTGAAGCGTTTCACCTGTTCGGTAAGCGGTTCCACCTGACTCACCTGTACTTCAAACATTTGATAGTCTGACATTGCTGTACTCCATCAAAAATCAGCCCAGCGGCGGAAAATACCGCCGCCGATGTCATTAGTCCTTAAACACCTGCGCCAGCAGATTATGGAAATGGGCGATACCATGTTCGGAAATGCCACTACCGCTACTGTCGGCCATGATGCGCCCCTGACCACGATAGCCACGCGATTTCAGCCCTTTCTGTACGCTTTCAACCAGACGTAAATCTTCCGGACGGAACACATCGCGATACCACTCAATCAGCGATTTTTGCTCGTCGGTTAACTCTTCATTGGTGAAGTAAATATCGTAGTTTTGCAGGGTAGTTTCAGAATCCACCGGGAATTCATAAATGACCGTCATCATCCCTTTGATCGGGGTGACGTTCAGCATCGTGCACGGCCACAGCCAGAAACCGTGGAATGCCGCATCCGTACCCTCTTCAAATTTAAACGACTGTTCGGACGGTTTGGCGAAACCGTATTGCAGCGTCCAGTTACCGTGCATGGTGTGCCAGTAACGATCAACCTGTACGGAGTCGGAGAAACCTGGATGCGCCGGACCACAGTGATAGCACTCGAGATAGTTATCGACAATGTTCTTCCAGTTGGCAGGCGTGCGGGTGGTAAAGCGGGCCGCCAGTTTCAGATCGTGGACTTCCGGGCAGGCTTCCAGCACTTTCGCGCCCAGACCGGGTAACTGATCTTCTACGCTGGTGGCGTTGGGGTCCATGTTGATGAAGACGAATCCGGCATATTCTTCCAGACGCACCGGAACCAGTTGCGCTTTGTCGCTATCGAAATTGGCGACGTTTTCGCAGTTACGTGCATGGGCCAGATTGCCATCGAGTTTGAATGCCCATGCGTGATACGGGCAGGTAATCACATTTTTTGCTTTTCCTTCACCGCTCAACAACTGATGACCACGGTGCGGACACACGTTATAGAACGCGCGCAAAACCTTATCACGACCGCGTACCAGCACGATGCTTTCGCCAATGATCTCACGCGTCACATAATCATTGGCATTCGCCAGTTCGCTGCTGTGAGCGACGCAAATCCAGCTTTTGGCGAAGACGTTCTCTTTTTCGTGTTCAAACGCGTTCTGATCGGTATAAAAACGGGCAGGAATGGTCCACGCCTCTTGCGGGTTAGCGCAAAAATTTTCGGGTAGTACAAAGTCAGGGCTCAGATTGCTCATAGGGATACCTTTATCGTTAGGATGATGGCGCTCAGTTGTCGCCTTTGAATACGGTTCCCGCAGGGAGCACTGGCGTTTTTTCCAGGGCTTCAACCGGTGTCTGCGGGAGATAATGTTCAACTTGATGAGCCGGAATGTCGGCGTAATCCTGTTTCAGCCAGCGAATAAATCCGCCGACTTTCACCAGTAAAATGACGAGGAAGGGAAGGGCTGTGAGCACGACGGTGGTTTTCATCGTTTCCAGCGAAGCACCGGTAAACAAGATGGAAAGCGGGATCAGAGTGATCACCACGCACCAGAAAAGACGCAGCCCACGGTCAGGATCGTCACCTTCCTGGAGATTACGCGTACTGGTCGCAGCCATGGTGTAGGCCACCGCATCCATATGCGAGGCAAGGAAAATAATCATCACGCCCAGGTATGCGGCGAGGAACAATTTACCGGCTGGCAACGACATCAGAACTTGCTGTACAGCTGTTTCGCCGCCCAGTGTTTCCAGCACCTGTGGGACGTTGATTACGCCATTGATAAACTGATGAATGGCATAGCTTTCCATTACGCCGAAGAAGAACCAGCAACCGACGGTGCTGCCGAGGATCAGTCCCCAGATAACTTCTTTAATCTTACGACCGCGGGAAACGCGGGTGACAAACATTGCTACGCCAGGGGTGTATGAGATCCACCACAGCCAGTAGAAAACGGTCCAGTTGCGGGTAAATGAACCATCGCCAAGCGGATCGGTGAATAAGCTCATTTGCAGGAAGTTTTGCGTGGTCAGACCGATGGCATTGATGATGCTGTTGGTAATAAATTCGGTTGGGCCGACAATCAGCACCAGTAATGGCAGCAGGAACGCGCCCCAGCCAACCATTTTGCTCAGACGTTGCAAACCGTTGTTGATACCAATCCACGAGCTTAGGCAAAAAATGCCGCCGGAAAGCAGGATCACAAATGCCTGCACGGTGAAGTTATCGGGTAAACCGGTCAGCGCGGAAAGTCCACGAGTAAAGGTTGCTGCGGTGACAACAAGGGAAATAGTCAGTGCGCCGACAGTGGCGATCAGGAACATCAAATCAACCAGTTTTCCCCATGGGCCTTGCGGGCGAACGCCGGTAATCGCGGCAATAATGCCGGAAAGACTCAGACCTTTGTTTTTACGCACATGAAAGTGATAAGCCATGATTAATGAGGCCAGCGTATAAGTTGCCCAGGCGCTGATGCCCCAGTGGAAGAAGGAGTAAGGGACGCTAAATTCGAGTGCCTGTTGTGAACGCGGTGCGATATTTAATCCAGGCGTTTGATAATAATAGGCCCATTCAGCAACCCCCCAATAAAGCGTAGAAGAACCTAAACCGGCACAAATAAACATAAACAGCCAGGAGAGCGTGCTGTATTCCGGTTTTCCTTCGCCAAGACGAATATTGCCGTATTTACTGGTGGCTAAATAAATCACCAGTCCCATTGCCAGCAAAACCAATACCTGTACGGCGGAACCTAACGTACGCGTAACAAAAGTGTATATTCCGTTGGCCGCGTCGGCCGATTGTTGTGGGAAAAGGCTTAATGCAGCTGCGATGAAAAGAATGGCCACCAGGCTGATGCTTATCAGCGGCACATCTTTTTTCTTAACATTGCTCATCATGAGTCATCTCCTGGGCATAAAAGCCCGTCTCTGGCTTTTGCCAGTTGTAATTATTTGCAGGGTAATGAGTTGTATGTTGTGTTTAACAAATTGATTATTTGCATGTTACATAAATTAAACAATTAAGAATACGGAAAGCCATAAAACACGAAACGGAAACAATAAAAGGTGAAATGACGCAGGTTATTTACTGCAAAGAACGAATAAAAAAACCGCGTCAGTGACGCGGTTCAAATAAACTGGTTTGACCTTAACGCAAAATAATTTTGCAAATCGCGTCGGCAACCTGTGGCGTGGTGGCATTGCCTTTCATATCAGGTGTTTTCGGCCCGTGAGCAATCACTTCTTCAATTGCTGCCAGAATACCGTTATGCGCTTGCTGGAAACGCTCATCGCCATTGCCGAGAAAATCGAGCATCATTGCACCGGCCCAAATCGTGGCGATAGGGTTAGCAATGTTTTTCCCGTAGATATCCGGCGCGGAACCGTGGACTGGCTCGAAGAGCGACGGGAAAGTGCGTTCCGGATTCAGGTTGGCGGATGGGGCAATGCCAATGGTGCCGGTGCAGGCCGGGCCAAGATCGGAAAGGATATCGCCAAATAAATTGGACGCCACCACCACATCGAAGCGTTCCGGCTGCATCACAAAACGCGCGCAGAGAATATCAATATGCTGCTTGTCCCAGCGGATCTCTGGGTAATTCTCGGCCATTGCTTCCACTCGCTCATCCCAGTACGGCATGCTGATGGCTAAACCGTTTGATTTAGTGGCAGAAGTTAGCGTCTTACGTGGGCGGCTTTGCGCAAGTTCGAAGGCATAACGCAAAATGCGATCGACACCACGACGCGTAAATACCGATTCCTGAATGACGACTTCATGCTCTGTACCTTCATTCACTCTACCGCCGAGCGAGGAATATTCGCCTTCGGTGTTTTCCCTGACCACGTAAAAATCGATGTCGCCTGGCTGTTTTCCCGCCAGCGGGCAGGGAACGCCAGGAAAGAGACGAACCGGGCGCAGGTTGACGTACTGGTCGAATTCACGACGAAATTTCAGCAGCGAACCCCACAACGAAATATGGTCAGGAACGGTGTCCGGCCAGCCGACGGCACCAAAATAGATGGCGTCGAAACGGCTAAGTTGCTCATGCCAGTCGTCCGGCATCATTTTACCGTGATGGCTGTAATACTCGCAGCTCGCCCACTCCATTTGCTCAAAACTCAAGGCGAAGCCCCAGCGCTCAGCGGCAGCCTGTAACACGCGAATCCCTTCAGGAAGGACTTCTTTGCCAATCCCGTCTCCCGGGATCGCAGCAATACGCATCGTTTTCATCATTGGGTTCTCACTTCCTGACCATCAAAATTGACAACATCACCATCCTATAATTGACTGAAAAGGAATTAATCCCCGTAACTGGTGAAACATAAAACACGAATCATGAATAATTTACCGCTGCTGAATGATTTGCGCGTCTTTATGCTGGTGGCTCGTCGGGCTGGTTTTGCCGCCGTGGCGGAAGAACTGGGCGTTTCACCGGCGTTCGTCAGCAAGCGCATCGCCTTGCTGGAGCAAACGCTAAACGTGGTGTTGTTACACCGCACCACCCGCCGCGTCACCATTACCGAAGAAGGAGAGCGGATTTATGAATGGGCGCAGCGGATTTTGCAGGATGTCGGTCAGATGATGGACGAACTTTCTGACGTGCGTCAGGTGCCGCAGGGGATGCTGCGTATTATCAGCAGCTTTGGTTTTGGACGACAGGTGGTGGCTCCGGCGTTATCAGCGCTGGCTAAGGCGTATCCGCAACTGGAATTACGTTTTGATGTGGAAGACCGGTTGGTCGATTTGGTCAATGAAGGTGTTGATCTCGATATTCGCATTGGCGATGACATCGCCCCTAATTTAATCGCCCGCAAACTGGCGACTAATTACCGCATTCTCTGCGCGTCGCCGGAATTTATTGCGCAACATGGCGCGCCGAAACATTTAACCGATCTTTCCGCATTGCCGTGCCTGGTCATTAAAGAGCGCGATCATCCTTTTGGTGTCTGGCAATTACGCAATAAAGAAGGCCACCATGCGATTAAAGTCACCGGCCCACTGTCGTCTAATCATGGAGAAATTGTCCATCAGTGGTGTCTCGATGGGCAGGGGATTGCTCTGCGCTCCTGGTGGGATGTTAGCGAAAACATTGCCAGTGGTCATTTAGTGCAAGTGCTACCGGAATATTACCAGCCAGCGAACGTCTGGGCCGTTTATGTTTCAAGGCTGGCGACGTCAGCGAAAGTGCGGATAACGGTAGAATTTTTACGCCAGTATTTTACCGAGCACTACCCGAATTTTTCACTGGAGCATGCCTGATTAATGATTCAATTATCGGGTTGATATCGGGTTAAAACCTGATTTTCTCCTTTCTAAGCCGCTACAGATTGGTTAGCATATTCACCTTTAATCGCGCATGATCGAAAGATAATTAAAGAGGTTAATGTGTTCGCTGAATACGGGGTTCTGAATTACTGGACCTATCTGGTTGGGGCCATTTTTATTGTGTTGGTGCCAGGGCCAAATACCCTGTTTGTACTCAAAAATAGCGTCAGTAGCGGTATGAAAGGCGGTTATCTTGCGGCCTGCGGTGTATTTATTGGCGATGCAGTATTGATGTTTCTGGCATGGGCTGGAGTGGCGACATTAATTAAGACCACCCCGATATTATTCAACATTGTACGTTATCTTGGTGCGTTTTATTTGCTCTATCTGGGGAGTAAAATTCTCTACGCGACCCTGAAGGGTAAAAATAACGAGGCCAAATCCGATGAGCCCCAATACGGGGCCATTTTTAAACGCGCGTTAATTTTGAGCCTGACTAATCCGAAAGCCATTTTGTTCTATGTGTCGTTTTTCGTACAGTTTATCGATGTTAATGCCCCACATACGGGAATTTCATTCTTTATTCTGGCGACGACGCTGGAACTGGTGAGTTTCTGCTATTTGAGCTTCCTGATTATTTCTGGTGCTTTTGTCACGCAGTACATACGTACCAAAAAGAAACTGGCTAAAGTTGGCAACTCACTGATTGGTTTGATGTTCGTGGGTTTCGCCGCCCGACTGGCGACGCTGCAATCCTGATACATTCAGCCCGCGTTGTCGCGGGCTTCCCACTTGTAATCCTCCCTGATTTTTCTCTGATATGGTGCTAAAAAGTAACCAATAAATGGTATTTAAAATGCAAATTATCAGGCGTACCCTGAAACGGCTGGAATAAACCGTTTTCAGCGCATTCCCCGAAGGAGGGAATAGGATGCTGCAAATCCCACAGAATTATATTCATACGCGCTCAACGCCTTTCTGGAATAAACAAACTGCGCCTGCCGGAATATTCGAACGTCATCTTGATAAAGGAACGCGCCCGGGGGTTTACCCACGCCTTTCCGTTATGCATGGGGCGGTCAAATATCTCGGCTACGCTGATGAACACAGTGCAGAGCCTGATCAGGTGATCCTTATCGAAGCGGGGCAGTTTGCGGTGTTCCCTCCAGAAAAGTGGCACAACATTGAAGCCATGACTGACGATACTTATTTCAACATTGACTTCTTCGTGGCTCCTGAAGTCCTGATGGAAGGTGCGCAACAACGGAAAGTCATTCATAACGGGAAATGAATCATGGGCAAAGCACGTATACCGTGACCGTCACCAATAACAGCAATGGCGTTTCTGTCGATTATGAAACAGAGACGCCGATGACTTTGCTGGTGCCAGAAGTGGCGGCTGAAGTGATAAAAGATCTGGTGAATACCGTGCGTTCTTATCCGGTGCGCCGTAAAACCCCGTCCTTCAGGGCGGGGATATAAGGCGCGGTTTTCCACCTGACCAGGTGTTTGCTGTTGTTCAATGTATTGGCGGATGACGGATATTGGCGCACCTCCGCAGCTACTGGCAAAATAGCCAGGACTCCAC
>NZ_SJWV01000499.1:0-756 GCF_004352695.1 Escherichia sp. KCJ4928 | reverse complement strand
AGTTTAGTTTAACAGATGATGAAATTAATTCTTTTAAAGAAACGTTAATCCTTTCCTCTATTGATTCACTGAGTAAACTGGTTCTTAATAATCCTCTTTCTGTATTGTTTACATCGACTGTACGAAGGAATAATAATCGAGCTAAGATGAATGTCGAGTTCGACTCATGGATTTGCACCAGATGTTGTTGATACATGATATTTTACATTGCAAGGAGATGTCTAAAATGAAAGATGTTGATCAAAACTTTGATGCTTTAGACTGCCATATACTGCGAGAATATTTAATTTTATTGTTTTATGATTAACGAGGTTCCATCTTTTTGTTATCTATTTTAGTTTACCTTGCACAATGCATTATTGCTCTGTTACCAATGCTCAAAATAAAAGCATGCTTACCTTGCTTTAGTATATTATAGCTTACACTTTTTTCTGGAAAGACATAAAAATCAGGAATAAGTTGTTCAAGTCTATCATCATCAACTTGATCCATAATCTCAAACTTATTAACTTTCTTTGATGTTAAATGGGCTGTGTCATAGTTTTCAATCCATGTGTATTCAATATTTCGCCGTATTGATTTACTTTCTCTGTTACCTTGTTGCCAGGTTCCACTCAACGCAACAGTTCCTGTTTTATTTTTTTTGTTAAACATAAAGTCGATGGTAAGATTTGCTCGTCCCTGGTCATTAAAAATTACCCAATTTGCAGTGCATGTTTCGTTATATATCATTTTTTCTGCAGTGTAAGAATAGAC